>CAZLLL010000404.1:0-3751 GCA_964560255.1 uncultured Methylomonas sp. | reverse complement strand
CGAACAAAAATCCTGCCCAATATTGGACGATTATTTATTTCCAGCTCCCTTATCACAAAGGCAGCCAACACTAGTGCTTCACTCTATAACGCAATCTTAAATCCATGCCCACTTTGCGTACATCAAGTAACTCTAACTGTTTTTTATCCGTCATCATAGAGACTTTTGGCATTGTAAACAAGCCGCGTCCACTATCCCCCAATATACTTGACGCCATATAAATAACACACTCATCTATTAAACCCTGATCCATTAAAGCACCATTTAAAATACTTCCTGCTTCGACTAAGACATCATTAATCTGCTGTTCAGCTAGAAAATGCAATACCGCATCTAAGTCAACTCGACCCTGTAAATTAGTCGCTACACTAAAGACCTCAGCACCCGCTAGTTGCAAAGCCTGATACTTTTTTTTATCCTGAGAGCACGTTAAAATAAACGTTCGCCCTGGCAATGCTAACAGCTTTGCAGTAACCGGTGTTCTCAAATTCGAATCTACAATAACACGCACAGGCTGCTCTACATCTACCCCATCCATACGGACATTCATACTGGGATCATCCGCTAAAACAGTCTCCACCCCAGTTAGTATTGCGCCACTCACTGCGCGTAATTTTTGCACATCCTGACGTGCATAAGGCGCAGTAATCCATTTACTTTCCCCCGATGCCATCGCCGTCCGCCCATCAATACTCATTGCCAATTTACTTAATACGTAAGGCTTGCCAGTTTGCATACGGGTGATAAAACCTTTATTGATGGTCTCAGCATCTGCTTGCATCACACCACATATGACGCTTATGCCCGCTTGTTCAAGCAAGATGAGTCCTTTTCCTGCAACTAGTGGGTTAGGATCTTGCATCGCCACGACGACACGCACAATACCAGCCTTAATTAAGGCCTCTGCACAAGGAGGGGTTCTGCCATAATGGCTACAAGGCTCTAAAGTCACATATGCCGTAGCACCCTGTGCATCTTGAGTTTTTTTTAAGGCTGCAACCTCCGCATGGCTCTGTCCTGCCCGTATATGCCAACCTTCGGCAATTATTGTATTATTTTTAACGATAACACAAGCCACTCTTGGATTAGGTTTTGTCGTATAATCTCCGCGCCTTGCTAATTGCAAGGCATATAACATAAATTCACTATCTTGCCGTGTTAGCGATTTAGTCATTTTCTTTTTTTTCTTGTAAGTCAGCAATCATATCAGTAAACTCACTGACATCCTGAAAACTACGATAAACGGAAGCAAAACGGACATAAGCCACATGATCCAAAGCACTAAGTTCCTGCATCACTTGCTCGCCAATTTTTAACGCCGCTATTTCTCTGTCTCCTCTTGTCATTAAGCACTTTTTGATTCGTGTAACAGCGGCCTCAATCTGATCACTACTGACAGGGCGTTTTTCCAGTGCACGCAAAATACCGGCGCGTAATTTTGCTTCATTAAATGGCTCACGTAGACCTTCCCGCTTGATTACTCTGGGCAGGTTAAACTCGGTTGCTTCATACGTTGTAAAACGCTCTTTACATTCGACGCATTCTCGGCGACGGCGCACCTGATCCCCTTCATTTGTTAATCGAGAATCAATCACTCGCGTTTCTTGGGCGGTACAAAATGGACAACGCATAAAAATATCTTACAATTGTTAGGCTATTGAAGAGTTTGACAATATGATAAAGCAATCAATTTTACAATAAATCAACGCTAAAGCCGAGTTAATTAATAAATCTCAGCGACTTGTTTAAGACGAGTTATCATGAAAATATAGGGACAGAATCAATGGGGTCAGAGTTGTTGATATTTTTTCTTTGCTCGGTATTAATTGCGTGAAAAATAAATTATTCTGACCCCATTGATTTTCTGATTTTCCATTGGTTTTTTAGACTTATTTAATACTTCACAACAGGCAAGCAGTCGTTACTTATAACTTGCTTTCGATAACATCAGCAATCGCACAAATCATTAATTGTGTGCTTCTTGCTCCCGCATCTATATGTCCAATACTACGCTCACCTAGAAATGAAGAGCGCCCTCTTATGGCCTTCATCTCGCTGGTTGATTCCATACCTTTAATCGCAGTTTCTTTAAGCCCTGACAATAATGCCGGGTATTCAAGCTTGCCGCAATTTTCGGTCAAATAATTTGCTACCGGGACTAATGTGTCTAACATTGTTTTTTCACCAGCATCAGATTTGCCACGCGCTTTCATTGCTTCTACTGCTGCATTATAAGCCGCTGCAAAAACAACAGGGTCAACTGTTTTTCCAGCTGCATCTTTCCCCAGTGCAACAAAAAAAGTACCAATTAAAGAGCCTGAAGCACCGCCGATTTTACTCATGCAGGTCATACCCATTTTTTTCCATGCATCAGCCCATTCTAACTGGCTTATTTCTTCACTTTGCTCGACCAAAAAACCAAGTCCACGGCGAATATTGATAACATGGTCTCCATCACCCAGTGTTTTATCTAGCTCGGTGACTTCGGCATCATGCTCTTCTATGGTATCACTCGCGGCCTTAATTAGTTCAGTCAACATATCTGAAGTTATCTGCATTTTTTTTCCTCTCTTTGAAAGTAGCCATCCCCACCTATATTTCTGGAGACTTCAGCTATAAAATATTACCTAAAACAACTCTATTATTGTAAA
Source organism: uncultured Methylomonas sp. (assembly GCA_964560255.1). GTDB lineage: Bacteria > Pseudomonadota > Gammaproteobacteria > Methylococcales > Methylomonadaceae > Methyloprofundus. The sequence goes on along the minus strand of CAZLLL010000404.1, from coordinate 1,100 downwards.
TTGTACTTTTTTCCAGCTTAATCAGGCAGCGTCAGCTTTTAGTTTCTGATACTTTTTTATCAATGACCCACTGATAAACTGGGCGAAATCTTCTGGGTTTTCGTAATCTTGTTTTTGTACGAATTCAAGCAATTGATTGACCAGATGACGAGTTTCTGCAATTTCACTATGAGATCTGCCGCAACCTTCACAATGAGTACCTTCGTCTGTACAAAAAGTACTTCCTTTACAGGGAATAAATTTCATTTCACACACTCCGCACATACTGTTTACATTTAACAACAGGAATACTATACTCTATTTTCTTTGTGAGATACATCCCTTCGTTGATAGCTTTAGTCATGTTCAGCTTGAAATATTAGAATTTACGTCCTTAAATAAATACAAAAAAATGACGATATCTAAAGAAAGTTTTACACCTTGCGATTTAGTAATTTATGGGGGGCTAGGTGATTTGTCGCGCCGTAAACTCATTATTTCACTCTACCGTCTTGAACATGGTCAATTTCTAGAGCCCGATACACGTATTATAGCCGTTGATAGATTGGCTGAAAACAGTGAAAGCTTTATTAAAATTGCCTACCAAAGCTCAATACCTTCGCCAGTTTTGATTTGTGCCAAAAATACCAAGTTTCAATCTATGTAAATCAATAGCTTACACGTCGATGAATTTGACAAAATGAGAATATTTTCACTTTGGCGAAGGTATTGAAAGCTTGCAGGAATTTTGGTGGTGACTTCTATTAGCTGTTAATGCAAATTAGGGAGCTGGAAATAAATAATCGTCCAATATTGGGCAGGATTTTTGTTCGTATTCAAGGCGTAGTAACAGGCGCATAGCTGGCTACGTAACGGTTGCTACAACGCAGAAGACGGACAAAAAGACTAGCAATATTGGGCATCCTTCATTTATCGGTTTACACTTTGGCAGGAGTGCAATAGCTTTAGCTATTGCTGTGTACTGAAAAAGCTAAAGCTTTTTTACTCCTGCACTGATTCATACTTTAAAAGTGTAAACTACCTTTAGGGGCAAATGAAAGATGCCCAATATTGGATGATTATTTGTTTCCATCTCCCTTACTACCAAGAAAAGCCCATTG
>CAZLLL010000403.1:0-3797 GCA_964560255.1 uncultured Methylomonas sp. | reverse complement strand
TTGTCAACTTATTTTTGTTATTTGGTTATCTGCCCTGAAATTTAAAGTAGATACAAAAATTCAATATCTGCAAGAACCGGCTTACCGATAAATCGTGAACCAGCAAAAGATTTGAGTTCAGTGTTCATGATGTTTGACTCCTGTTATAAGCTACTGGAATTTGTTATTTGATGCAGACCATATGAGTTTGAATAACCGCCACGAATTTAAAATGACTTGTGGTGGTAATTCACCATCTGGACCACGCAAATTACCTTTAAAAATATAATAAATGGTAGAAGCTGATTTTGCAGGGCAAATGACAGTGCCTGACCATTCTTCCTGCCCTGGTGTACAGTAGCCTGAAAGAATATCTTGTTGTATTTGCTGATAGCTCATACCAATCGAATAGTCTCTATAAGGACTAATTTGCGAATTTTCTACAATCACCGCATAAATATGCACCTGATCAAAAGACGGAGTGATCGTTAATAATATTTCTTCATCTCGGCTGACTAAAATAACTGGGTACATTTCAGCTTCTGATGAGTGTATTTTTTGACTAATAATATAGCTGGGAAAAGCGTCTTCAATTGCTTGAGCACTAAAGACAGTTGTTGCAGTTATCTTGCCAATACTTCCAGCCGATATTTTTATGTCTGAATTTTCTGAAAACTCATTGATCTCGACTATTTCAACACTGCTTTGACAGCTCGCTAGAGTGGTAAATAATATTAAAATTACACTTTGTAATAGTGTCATTGAGTTTTTTGGAAAATAATTTAAAGATAGAAATACCTTTGCTGGACGGGATGAATATACCGCCATTTTTCCTATTTCACTAACAGGCACACCATGCTACCTCACCAAATTCAGGGACTAAAAATCATCACTTCGCTATCGCTCCGTTTTCCTGATTTTCAACAGTGGAGGTGTCTGGTTTATAATTACACGATAAAGCAGTTATTACCTCTTTACTATTTTCTGCTTTAAATGCCTTTCTATTGCGCAATTTGTTCATCAAAGTGATTACTTTATTTACGTCAGGTTCACATTCTGAAATAACTTTTGCTAAATTTTCATCAGTACGCGACCTATTTACCTCATCTAATTGATATTTAATCTGGCCATTTTCTTGAGCTGTCCAAAGATTTATAAAACTATCAAGTGCAACTGTATTTTCAGCTAAACTACTGGATTTACTTGCAAGGATTTTAATTTGTTTGTTAATATTATCAGAATATCGTGCTTTCCCTACTTTTTTCGCTAAATTTTCCAAAGCTAATTCAGGAATGGGAGAGGTAAAAATCGGAGCAGAATTACTGAAAACTTTAGCCGAAAGATCCTTATATATCATTTGTTTCGCATCGTTCATAATTGACGATGTAGCAGTATTTATTTCTACAACGATGTATGAATTTTCTCTGTAATAACAACTGTCAGGATATTCCTTTCCTTTAGCTAAGTCCTCAAGGGTGGCACAATCTTTATAAATAATTCTTCCACTGTTTTCATCAAGCCCTAAATCGTTCCATTTGGTGTTTTCATCCCTATCTTCCTCTCGTATAAAGACATAATTACCTGTTTGTAGAATCCCTGTTTTTAAATCAGGATCACCACCTAAGGGTTTAAACTCAGCAGTATGGTGATATGCACGGTCATCTTGATCATCAGAAATTAAAGTACCAGCTAATTGCGCAAGAGGCCCAGCAATAGGTGCTGCGGGTGGATAAAAAGTAGAACCTATAGCCGCCAGTTTTGTAAGAAACTGTCTTAATTGCTCTCCTGGCGCATCCATTTCCACTACATAAAGATCTAGAATAAATGAACCGCCATCATATTTTAAGGGGCCATAAATTGTGCTTAAATTTGATAGGTTGAGAAACTGCCCTTCCCAAACATCATCAGAGAAAAATACAACTCGCGCATTTTGTTTACTATTAGCGGTAAAATCGGTTGTTTCACCTTTGCCTATCTCAAATGCATTCACGACAACAGCAATTTCTCCATTTGTTGGCTCTCCTCGTACCCAGCGTAAAGGACTGCGAAGTTCTACAAAATTATTGATATATATTTGTTTTAACGAAATAACAATTGGATCACCTGACTTTATAGCTTTTTTTTTTGCGACTTCAGGTTTAATAAATTTTCCAGCTGTTAAATTATCAGGATTAAAATAGCGATAATCCGTAGCACCTTCGTTAGATATTGCGCAACCAGATAAATAAGCTCCTATGATTACAAGCATATAAAGGTTTCTTGTTTGTGTCTTGATTTTTAGCATTGTATCTCTCCAATATTATTATATTTCATGGCGATTTTAAAGTAACGTTTATCGTTGAATAGAGTTTTTCTGACTATTGGCTACCAACTTAATACGGGACAACTCCTTTGCAAAATAAGTAGGGTGGGCAGAAAAGATTGCCCACCCTACAAATGATGGCTTGTCCCCTCTTAAGTTGGTAGCCTGAATATTACACTACATTGTAAAAGGCTTATTTAATTCAACTTTTTATAAGCACATCAATACTCAATAATCTTTATTATCGTAACTGACTCAATAGCCTGTATATCTTCTGATAAAGTTCTATATGGGATGGTATTGCGAGAAAATCGCTTAAATAACCAAAACCAACATCTAAATGGTCAAATCTTCTATTCGTTATACTATCTGCATTCTCAAAATACCATTTCCCTTTTTCTATAACTGGATTATTATCAATTTTTACCATTCCTCCAACTGGGTGAATCCCTGCTGTAAAGGGGTATTTTTGAGAGATAGAACTAACGGCACCATCATTTTCCCTCCATTTGCTGATTTGTAAATCGCCTGATCCCCACCCAGGAATTGGAGTGACTTCTGTAAAGTCTACCTTTTGCCCTTGATATTTCGCAGATTTTCTAAGAACTGGATTCATTCTCAACTCAGGACTACCATTTCTAGTTTGTTCAGTTACAATAGAGAGATAATACGTATTTGGATTAGTTTTAAAATTCTGATTGGCTTTATAACAACCTTGTAAAGTAAGATCAAAGGCCATGTTATCCCCACCGTTTGCAAACTCACTCTCGTTCAATGCCTTTATTAACTCATTGAGATCACGACCATCTCCCTCACCAATCCATTGATCCAGATCGAAATCGTAAACACTAGAATTACTGGTTAATAGGGCAAGGGGTTTAATTACCTCTCTGATTGTTTCACCAATAGAGCCAGTCAATAAACCTGTTTGTTTATTACATCCGAGCATATAGGGGAGCGTACTACCATTAATCACTCCGGAAATAGGAATAATAGCTTCAATCCAATCTGCATTAGATCCCCATTGCCAATAGTCATCTGCCAATAATTGTTGTAGCTGTAAACAAGTATGTGCTCCAGCACTATGCCCAATCAGAATGACAGGATTCTCTGACGACCAATCTTTAAAAAATTCTTTCCCTGAATAATCATCAGACAATTGATCATGACTGGCATCATCACTATGTTTTTTTCCATAATCAACAATGCTTCCTTTAAGTTGTGCAGCCACTTCACAGGCACGATCATGAAAAGAACTAACGGGTCCACAACTGGCTTCATGGACATTAAATCCCTGTGTATTTACTTTTAAAGCCCTCCCCCAATAAGGAAGGCCACCCATTTCAGATTTCCCCCAGCCAAACATTCCATGGACAAAAACAATATTTGTAGATTGCATACTATCACCTCAAAATGAAAAAATTATTGTATTGCATTAAAATTTTCAATAAATCTGTGGGTCAATTTTGGCAATACTTTTTATTATCAAAATCGTTTAGTAAAAACTATGGAATGG
>CAZLLL010000402.1:0-3803 GCA_964560255.1 uncultured Methylomonas sp. | reverse complement strand
GCAATATTGGATGATTATTTGTTTCCATCTCCCTTAGCGCCTCATGGAATCAAAAAACTCTGCATTGGTTTTAAAGTCTTTAAGCTTACCAAGTATAAATTCAGAAGCAGCCATTTCATCCATAGGCTGCAAGATTTTACGTAAAATCCAGGTTTTTTGTAAATCTTCAGGACTGACTAAATAGTCTTCGCGGCGGGTGCCAGAGCGGTTAATGTGGATGGCGGGGTAAATACGTCTTTCTGCAATTTTACGCTCCAGATGTAACTCCATATTACCTGTTCCCTTAAACTCTTCATAAATCACCTCATCCATTCGTGACCCGGTATCAACAAGGGCTGTCGCAATAATAGTCAAGCTACCCCCTTCTTCAATATTACGTGCAGCACCAAAAAAGCGCTTGGGTTTTTCTAATGCATTGGCATCAACACCACCCGAAAGTAATTTGCCAGATGAAGGGGCAACCATATTATAGGCTCGTGCCAGACGTGTTAGTGAATCTAACAAAATGACTACATCGTGTTTATGTTCAACTAAACGACGAGCCTTTTCAATCACCATTTCAGCCACCTGTACATGACGTGTCGCGGGCTCATCAAAAGTACTGGAAATTACTTCGCCACGTATACAGCGCTCCATTTCAGTCACTTCCTCAGGGCGCTCATCAATTAGCAATACGATCATATAGCATTCAGGGTTATTTTCTGCAATAGCGTGAGCCAGACTTTGCAAAATCATGGTTTTACCTGCCTTGGGAGGCGAAACGATCAACCCACGCTGCCCCTTACCAATAGGGGAGATTAAATCAATAACACGTCCGGTTAAATCTTCACTACTTCCGTCCCCGCGTTCCATTATAAAGCGTTTGTTCGGGAATAAAGGGGTCAGGTTGGAGAATAAAATCTTGTGCTTAGCGTTTTCGGGGGCTTCAAAATTGATTTTTTCAACTTTAAGCATCGCGAAATAACGTTCATTATCTTTGGGGGGTCTTATTTTGCCACTGATGGTATCTCCAGTGCGTAAGCTAAAGCGCCTGATTTGACTAGGAGAAACATAAATATCATCGGGGCCAGCTAAGTAGGAGCTTCCGGGCGTTCGTAAAAAGCCAAAACCATCTTGTAAAATTTCTATAACACCATCACCGTAGATGTCTTCGCCACTTTTTGCCTGTTTTTTTAGAATAGAAAAGATAACTTCTTGTTTTCTCGTTCGAGAAACATTTTCAATACCTAATTCTTCGGCAAGTGCAATAATATCTGTGATTGGTTTTAGTTTTAGTTCGGTAAGATTCATACAGGAAAAATTTAAAAGGGGGGAGCGGGTATCTGCGCTGAAAGATAATCTCAGCTTAGTAGTAAGATGCGGTTATTTTGAATTGCAGAAGACACAGAAGAATTCTGAGCCAATTAAGTGAGTATACACAAAAAATCAGGAAGTAACAATAATTTTTGTTACTTCCCTCGTTAGCAAGTTAAATATTGCTATCAATAAACTGAGCGAGCTGGGATTTTGTTAGCGCACCGACCTTGGTCGCTTCAATATCACCATCTTTAAAAAGCATTAGTGTTGGTATACCACGGACACCATAATGCGATGGTATTGCGGGGTTTTCATCTATGTTTAATTTCGCAACAGTAATTTTACCGGCATATTCCTGACAAATTTCATCTAGAACCGGTGCTATCATTTTACAAGGGCCACACCACTCTGCCCAGTAATCTACTAACACAGGCAGACTGGACTTCAATACAAGTTCGTCAAAATTACTATCAGTTACATGAAAGACCGAGTCACTCACGCTATTCTCCAAATTATTTAACAAGTGCTTAATATCGCTTTATCGTTATACTTTGTCAATATTTTTTATACTTTGCATCCAAGTAATTGTGACCTACTTCACATATTTAAGCGAAGTTCATACTATGATACAGTGCAAACTAAAGAATATTACTGTATTCTATAAAGTATGAACAATACACATTTAACGGATACACATTTCATTAATCTGGAGCTTTCTCAGTCTATTTTGCGCGGTTTAAAAGAAGCAGGCTTTGACCAGTGCACACCTATTCAGGATCGTGCTTTACCAATCTCCTTGCGAGATAGAGATGTTGCTGGTCAGGCACAAACAGGAACCGGCAAGACGGCAAGTTTTTTACTAGCAACCTTCCAGCGTTTGCTAAACGATAGCAATGATAAGAAAAAGTATCCTAGAGCCATTATTTTAGCACCCACCCGTGAGCTTGCCATACAGATTCATAAAGATGCAGTGCTATTAGGTAAGCATTTAAATTTTAATTTAGCGCTCATCTATGGCGGCACAGATTATCAGAGGCAGTTAAAATCAATACAAGGGCCTATTGATATTATCATTGCGACACCGGGTAGAATTATTGACTTTTATCGGCAAAAAGCATTTTCTTTAGATAATATTCAGGTCATGGTACTGGATGAAGCCGATAGAATGTTTGATTTAGGTTTTATTAAAGATATACGCTATTTACTTAACCGTATGCCGATACCTGAGAAACGTCTAAATATGCTGTTCTCAGCGACACTATCGTTCAAGGTTTCCGAGCTTGCCTATGAGCATATGCATCAGCCAGTAATGGTTAAAATTGAAGCGGAAGAAGTCACTTCTAATGCTATCAATCAATATGCTTTTTGTCCTGCAAATGAACAGAAAATTCCTTTGTTAATTGGCTTGTTAAATACACACACACCTGAACGTAGCATTATTTTTGTCAATACCAAGCGCAGTGCAGAAAAGCTGGCTGATTATTTAGCTGCTAATGGATATAAAACGGCGTTATTAAGCGGTGATGTACCACAAGAAAAGCGCCAGCGTTTATTGGCTGATTTTCAAGCCAGTAAAGTCACCATTATGATTGCCACAGATGTCGCAGCGCGTGGATTACATATACCCGATGTCTCTCATGTGTTTAATTTTGATTTACCTCAGGATGCAGAGGATTATGTGCATAGAATAGGTAGAACAGCCCGCTTTGGAGCGAAAGGCGAAGCCATCAGCTTTATTTGCGAAGAATACGCTTATTCAATGCCAGATATAGAGGACTATATCAATCAGAAGGTATCTATTGAAAAGGTCACGCAAGAACTACTGGCTGATATTACTACGCCTGCGCCTAGACCTAGGACGCCGCATAAGCAATATCCAAAAAGAAAACCCAGCACAAAAACTAGGGAAAAAGTGTAAAGTGCTTATGAGACCTAGGAATGAAGGTTTAATAAGGCATCCTTCATATTTCCTATAAAGTAGTTTACACATGAAGGCTAGCAAAGAAAAAAATTAAAAATTTTATTTCTTGTAATCATTTGATTAATATATCTATTTTTTAGATAAAAAATATTTTTATTTCCTTGTACCCTTCACAGTGTCAACTGGGCAATGAAGGATGCCAACTTATTGCGTCAACGGGATTTTCTTGGTAGTAATCTGCATTAACAGCTAATAGAAGTCACCACCAAAAAATTCAGCATCCGCTTCCGCATGAGCCGCCATTTCAATGTGTTGATATTCAATAAAACCACCCCATTCATAAAAAGTATAAGCACTGACAAAATAGAAAATAGCCAAGCCTATGAGCGCTATTGCAATGAGGTATACAGCAATATTTAATATATTTTTACAGAGCGAGAAAAGTACTTCAAAAAAGATAAAGCCGAGTAACCGTTCAGTCCCCCTTCTTATCAAGGAAGGGTTAGGGGAGGTTATTTATGGCAAGTTACCTAATATTAACGTTATTAATAGTGTTATTAAATCAAAACATTTAACAGATAGTCCT
>CAZLLL010000401.1:0-3806 GCA_964560255.1 uncultured Methylomonas sp. | reverse complement strand
AACGTAAGCTACACAGGTTTTTGTCGCAAAAAAATCACAACAATGCCGGTATTGTTGAGTTTCTTATGAAATTTATCAGTAATCTTGATGATAATAGCAAAATTAATGGTTATTTTTTTAAAAAATATGATCAAGAAAATACAATAATTCTAATTCGCGGCAAAGAATCATCAGTTGCTATGACCTCGCCAATAGTATAAAACTGCTGATGAAAATAATCACCCAGGTTATCATAGTCTTTTGTAGGTATTCCGGCGAGTAAGCCGCCTGATGTTTGCGGATCAAATAGTGCCTTAAAACGTGCTTTCTGAGTGACCGCATCGGGCCAGTCTAACATGTCAAGTGCTTTGCGGTTTTGAGAATACAGGCTACTCTTGATGTTTTGCATAGCGAGTGCTTCAGTGCCTGGCAATAAGGGTATGGCATTTAAGTTGATACTGGCCGCACAAGACGATGCTAGGCACAGTTCATTTAAATGGCCTAGCAAACCAAAGCCAGTAACATCGGTACAGGCTTTAATATTTAACTCGCTTAATAACAGTGCTGCATGGTCATTTGGCTGTAACATTGAAGTGATGGCCTGATTAAAAATAGCACCATCACATTTAGCTTGCATAGCGGCAGCCAGAATGAGTCCGCTTCCTAATGGTTTAGATAAGACCAGTTTATCTCCCGGTTTTAAACCCTGCTTACTAAATAAGGTTTGTTGCGCAACCCCATTAACCACTATACCAACTGAAAGCTCGCTTGCTTCCGAGGTATGTCCACCTAGAAAACGGCAGTGTAAGTTTTTAAGTTGCAGTGAAATACCTTGCATCAGTGTGCTTAGTTGTCTTTTTTGTACCTTTTGGCTGGCATAAGGTAAACTGATAAGCACTTGTGCAGATTCAGGTTTTAGGTTCATTGCATAGAGGTCACTCAGCGCATGAATCACTGCAATTTGTCCAAATAACCAGACATCCTCTATGGGTGCCCTAAGTGCATCAACACTTTGGTATATGATCTGGGCGTTACTACTAATTGGAACTGCATCCTGAGGCTGGTAATATGCGTCTTCGAATACCTCATTTAGCACTTCCCGCAATATATCTGCGCCTACTTTTGCCCCGCAAGCTGCACAACGCTTTAATGGATCGTGTTGTTCGGATTTTTCTTCATGATCAATCAGCTGTGGATTGATTGTTGCCGTTGATGGCATTGATAATTCAGGTAATTGATGAAACTGATTCATAAATTTCACATCAATCGAATCTTTCCAGCGCCAGACCCAGCTGCCAGAAAAACTGAACAGAGATTTTGCGCCTGTTGCCTGCTTTTCACCGAGAGCTAATAAACTTAGAAAACCATCTTGTGGTTTATATTCGAGTAATGGTTTATGGAGTAATAAAGCACGCAGGTTATGAAACAAAGTTTCTGCCTGCCTAACTGCATATACGCCGGCCTTTGGTCTTGGATTGGCAACCATATTGGCAATATCACCTGTTGCAAAAATATGGTCATAGTCTAAGGTTTGCAAGGTTTGCCTGACTTTTATAAAACCTGCATCATCACAATCAAGCTGACTTTGTTGTAACCAGGTAGAGCCCGCTGCCTGAGTACACCAAATAATTTCATCAACGAGGATAGGGGCAGCGCTTTGGCAATGAATCATACCCTGACTGAGTTTTTCAACACGAGTAGACGTATGGAGATCAATATGATATTTTTTAAGCTGTTGCTTGACCCGTTTGATCACGGGTAAGTTATAAGTGGATAAAAGATCGTCAGCGGCAGTGACTAGATGATATTGTATAGAACAATTAGACTGCTGTAGTTTAAAAGCGATTGCCATAATGACTTCCACACTGCCCGCACCGCCACCGACAACCGCCAGCGATTTGATTTTACGTTGTTGAGATTGTGCTTGAATGAGTTTCCAGCGCTGGTAAAAATGACTGATTGGTTTAACGGGGGTTGTAAATTCATCTGATCCAGCGATGCTTTGAGTCGGTGTGGAACCGATGTCGATAGAGACCACATCAAATTCAATAGCTGGCCGATTTTTAAGCTGTAGAGTATTGTTTTCGGCATCAATGGCTGTCACGCTATCCTGAATAAAGCGGATATTAGCCCACAATGATAATTTAACTAAGTCTATATGGGTTTCAGCAAAGCTATAATGCCCCGCAATCAGGCCAGGCAACATGCCTGAATAGGGTGTCATGGCCTGGGGACTAATCAGGGTAATGCGTACACCAGGTAGTGGGTTCATTGCCCATTTACGTAATACAAGTGCGTGGCTATGTCCACCCCCTACAAAAACCAGATCTTTAAATATCGGTGTGTCTTTCATTATGTCATTACTTTTAAGTGTTCATTAATCCAGGCTAAAATGTCAGGTTCTGATCCACTAAACAAAATGGGCTGCTGCTTTTTTTGTAATTGATAGTGATACATCGGATCATAATATTCGAGCAGTAACAGCTGGATTCCCTCAGCAAATAAATCACTTTCTCCGGTGTTAAATAAATGCGCCAATGCCCGTGTAAATGAAGCGTGTATTTTTTGATAACGTGTACCGCCCAGACGTTTTTTTATACGCAAAAGGCTATCTAGTATGAAAGAGGTGAATTTTTCACTGGCTGTGTTTTGATATTGCTGCTGATATAGCGGCCAGACCTTTGTCACATAGTCATCCTGAATGATAGAAACACGCTGTTCCAGCTCACACTCCAGGAAAATAAAAGGTGATAGACTCATTTTCATGTGAAAACTTTGGGGCATTAATAGTCGCCCAATACGTCTTCCCTCATCTTCCAGAAGCAAGCCTGACTTTGGGAAGCGATGCCGATATTTGATACAGGCAATAGAGAGTTGATTTTCCCAGTTAATCTGTGTGGGTTGAAAGTCATTAACATCACTGCCAAAAGCAGATCCACGGTGATTTGCGAATCCTTCCAGGTCGATATGGTAACTGGTTTTTTTTAAGGCTCTTGTTTTTCCAGAGCCAGTCAAGCCACTCAAAATGATAAAGGGCATCTGTTGCTCACTGACATCAAGTTGCTGCAACAAATAAGTTCGCATGGCTTTATAGCCACCTTTAATCAGTGGATAATTGATCCCCTGTTTCTTCAACCAGACTTGAGTTGTGTGTGAGCGCAGACCACCCCGAAAACAATACAGATAACCTTTAGGGTGCGCATCTGTAAATTGTTGCCATTGCTCCAGCTTTCGCTCTCGTATCTCCGGGGTGGCTAATTTTAGCCCCAGCGCTATGGCAGCATCTTGCCCGTTTTGCTTATAACAAGTGCCAATGGCTTCACGTTGCTGGTCATTAATCAGCGGAATATTTTGGCTATTGGGGAACGCGCCTTTATTAAATTCAATGGGAGCGCGCACGTCCATAATGGGAATATTTTGTAAAAAAAGCTGTTGGTAATCTTCTGTATCTTGGCGAATCATTTTGCCTTGCTCCTGCAACAGTAAATTTCTTGATTGTACTTAGGAATGGGAATGAAATAACTTGTGCATTTGAGGCAGGGTTTTTGTTCGTATTCGAGGCGCGGAAACAGGTGCATAGCAAGCTACGTAACTGTTTTCGCAACAAAGAATACGGACAAAAAGACAAGTCAAATGCACAAGTTATAAAATTCACATTCCTTAAAGCCTATCCAAAAAGTATCAGCGAAAGTTGGGTTGCTATTTGTTAGCAGTAATATCATTTTTTCTATTTTGCTTTTAATAGAATCTGCTGTAGAAATTAAGGCTCTCTTCATTTTCCAGTTTACACTTTTGAATATGTAAACAGCTCAGGAGTTAAAAAGTTT
>CAZLLL010000400.1:0-3810 GCA_964560255.1 uncultured Methylomonas sp. | reverse complement strand
GTAGCAAGTTGATTATTAATGAATTATACCTTCACGCCAAAAGGAAAAGAACCGAAAATTTGCCTTACAGAAAATGGAAGAAATAGGTTTTCCATTTTAATTAAAAAAACATAAAAATGTTAGCTGCTGCTGGACGGGGCTGAGTGCCCTGCCTAGCAGCAGCGTAATCAAGCTATCTCTCTTTAAAAGAGATACCTGCTTTATTCATCAGCCAAAATCTGTTTTAAAAAAGGGAGAGAAAGTTTACGCTTGGCAACTAAAGTAGCCTTTTCCAGCCTAGGTAAAAGTTGCCATAAAGCAGGAAGATCGCGAGCATAATGCTTATTCAAAAAACGGCCCACTGATGGTGAAATCTCAAAACCCAGATATTTTGCTTTACAGGTGAAAGCTGCAATACGTTCCGTATCAGATAGCTCTTGCAATTTTAACGTTAACCCCCAGCTCATGCGTGTTTTTAAATCAGACAATTCTAATGGCAAAAAATTTGGTGGGCAATTAGCTGAAATAATGAGCCGCTGACCAGCCTCCCGACTAAGGTTATAAAAATTAAATAGCGCGAGCTCCCATGCATTATTAGCCGCACAAAATTCAATATTATCCAGGCAGACAAGATCATAGGAATCAAGCCCGTTAAGGATATCAGGCGAGGATAACAGTACTTTGTTTAAAGGCAGATAAAAAGCCGTGCGGTGTAATTGATGTGCTTGCTGGCAGCAAGCTTGTAACAAATGCGTTTTACCTAAACCTTCTGTACCCCAGAGATAAATTTGTTGTTCACCCTTAGCACTTGAGCTATCTGTTAGATACTGAATCACTTCTTGATTGCTCGCGATATAAAAGCTGGCAAAAGATTGCTCAGCCTTTAGATCAAATTGTATAGGAATCTGCTCCGCCATCATTACTGGTTTCTTGCGGCATGGCGCACATAAAGTGTGGCCCCCAAAAACAGCATCAGACTAAAAAACACTTCTAAACAAGGCAGCAGTCGCTCTGTACGTGCATACGCCTCAACACTGCCGTGGATAAAATACGGCATACTCAAATAGGCCATCCATGAACAGCTCTTTAAATTACCGTTTAAAAAGCCTCTAAAAACCAATAATAAAGGGCTGACTGTAAAAATCAGTACGAGTGCCACTGGCAATTTTTCGGGAGGCGATAAAACAGTGTTCCATAGCATCAGTAGAGCAAATAGTCCCAGATAAGCAGTTAAGGCAATGGCGTAATAATGGCGTGCATTCATGATATTTTTAATTTTAAAGCAGTTTTAGCTAATCGAGTGCCTAGAGCAAAGCAGAGCGTTTTCTCATCTTTACTTAATGTCCGCTGCCCATGAGCCACATGACTCGCACCATAAGGTGTCCCCCCAGTTTGAGTTTCTCGCAAGGCATCTTCACTACTGGGAATCCCCAATAAAATCATACCTTGATGAAATAGAGGCAACATCATAGACAAAAGAGTTGTTTCCTGTCCTCCGTGCATACTTCCAGTGGAAGTGAATACCACGGCGGGTTTATTAGAAAGTGCGCCACTAAACCAGATTTCAGTCGTATTATCAATAAAATATTTAAGAGGTGCAGCCATATTACCAAAATGCGTTGGGCTACCCATCGCCAAACCATCACAGTTTTTTAAATCATCCAGCGTGGCATAAAGAGAACCTGATACTGGAATATCATCTGCTGTTTTTTCACAAACCGCTGAAACTTTTGGCACGGTGCGTAAGGTCGCTTCTGCATCTGTCACTGATTCAATGCCAAGCGCAATATGCCGGGCCATCGCTTTTGTCGTACCATCGCGACTATAATATAAAACAAGAATATTGACCATTTATTAAACTCTAAAAAGCTGGGTAAAACAAAGTTACCCAATATTGATTATTTATCTGCTAAGGAGCACGCACGGAATAAGGGAGATGGAAACAAATAATCATCCAATATTGCGAGTCTTTTTGTCCGTCTTCTGCGTTGTAGCAACCGTTACGTAGCCAGCTATGCGCCTGTTACTACGCCTTGAATACGAACAAAAATCCTGCCCAATATTGGACGATTATTTATTTCCAGCTCCCTAATATGAACAACTGTAGAGGCAAAGGTCTTTTTCGTGCCCACCGTTATAGTGTGGAGCCATTAGTCCGCTTGGTATAGCCTGGCGGGCGACGCTGTTGCTTTGCCCGCCTTACGAATTTGTAATTTGCCAAAGTGAGTTATGCAAACGCCTTAATTTTATGGATTAAAAACCTGTTCTCCAAAGCATATTAAAGAAAGTCTTATAAAATCTCTAAAACACTTTCCGGTGGACGACCAATAGCTGCTTTTCCATTGCTTACAACGATAGGCCGTTCAATTAATTTTGGTGTACTAACCATTCCAGTAATCAAAGCGTCACGATCCAGATCAGGATTATCCATACCAGTCGCTTTATATTCCGCTTCTCTGGTGCGCATTAATTCACGTGGCTGTATATCTAGCATCGTCAGGATAGCATCTAATTCATCTGCTGTCGGTGGTGTTTTTAAATACTGAATCACTTCTGCCTGGATGCCGTTTTCTTCTAATAATTGTAAAGTTTGGCGTGATTTACTGCATCTTGGATTATGGTAAATTTTTACACTCATTAGCTTGCATTCAACTTTTGTTTAAAGCTTTATAATATCACACACCAGCCAATTTTAGTCTGTAATAATATTAGATTCAGAGGCTAGAACGGCTGATGCTACCCTAGCCTCTCCTTTAAGGAATGGGAATCAAATAACGTGTGCATTCTGACTTGTCTTTTTGTTCGCCTTCTGCGTTGCGGAAACAGTTACGTAGCTAGCTATGCGCCTGTTACCGCGCCTTGAAGGCAAACAAAAATACTGCGTCATAATTGCACAACTTATTCAATTTCCATTCCTAAGTAATTATGATCTAAAAATAAACATCAAATAATAAAAAAAACCTTTAAAAATAGTTGCAAACTTAAAAATAATTCGTATAATAGTCGGATCACTTGAGGGTCCTTAGCTCAGTTGGTAGAGCACCGCACTTTTAATGCGATGGTCGCGAGTTCGAATCTCGCAGGACCCACCATCAAATACCAATTAAACCAGCTTATTAGCTGGTTTTTTTATGACTAAGATTTACTGCTGCTTGTTGACCGTAGTAAATTTGTCACATTATTATTTGAGTTGTTCGCATATTCTGCAAGATGTTCAGCAGATAAATGGGCGTATTTCAAAACCATTTTAATATCTGCCCATCCCCCTAAATCTTTAAGTACATTTAAAGGTGTTCCGTTTTGTACGTGCCAGCTTGCCCATGTGTGGCGCAAGTCATGCCAGCGAAAGTCCTTAATATTTGCACGAACTAAAGCTTTTCTCCATGCATGGTTATTGGCTCTTGATACTGGCTTGCCTTTATAAGTGAATACATTAGTTCAACTTGATGGTGGGCAGAAAAGATTGCCCACCCTACTTATTTTGTAAAGGAGTTGTCCCGTATTAAGTTGGTAGCCGAAATTCACTACCGTACGCTTTTTAAAAAGGCTAAAACCCTTGTAGAATAAGCTATAGATGGTTTTTCAACCATTTTACCTTATAGCATTTGAATAATTTTAGCTCTAAAAATAGCTTATTTAATCATTTTTTTATTACAATACCTTCGCCAATTTTGATTTATGCCAAAAACATCAATTTTTGATCTATGTAAATCAATAGATTACATGTTGATGAATTTGACAAAATGAAAATATTTTCACTTTGGCGAAGGTATTGTTATTAAGGTAATATTAAATACCCTTTTAAATCAAGCGTAACCGTTCAGTCCCCCT
>CAZLLL010000399.1:0-3821 GCA_964560255.1 uncultured Methylomonas sp. | reverse complement strand
CCCATATTGCGCAGGATTTTTGTTGCGAGTTACCTAGGTGTAGGGTGTATTCTATGTGCCCTACAAAATAATCGTCTGACATCGAAAAGTGTAAACTGAGAAATGAAATATGCTTTTTTCTTTTATGAAAAATGTAAGATCCTTCTCTCTGAGAAGTGCGTGAGAATTACCATTCTAAAAAATCCCTAGGCTCTCCCACATCTCATCCACCTTTTTTACCACATCTTCTGACATAGTAATAATACGTCCCCATTCACGTGTGGTTTCACCTGGCCATTTATTAGTCGCATCAAAACCCACCTTAGACCCTAAGCCTGATACAGGCGAGGCAAAATCCAGATAATCAATCGGTGTATTTTCCAGTATGGTTAAATCTCGCGCGGGATCCATCCGCGTAGTAATGGCCCAGACGACTTCCTTCCAATTATGCACATCAATATCATCATCCACAACAATCACAAATTTAGTGTACATAAACTGGCGTAAATAAGACCACGTTCCCAGCATCACACGTTTCGCATGACCTGCATATTGCTTTTTCATGCTGATCACTGCCATACGATAGGAACAGCCTTCAGGTGGTAGATAGAAATCAGTAATTTCAGGAAACTGTTTTTGTAAAATCGGCACAAACACTTCATTTAAAGCCACGCCTAAAACAGCGGGTTCATCGGGTGGCTTGCCTGTATAGGTACTATGATAAATAGGTGCCTGGCGTTGAGTAATGCGTTCTATGGTAAATACCGGGAACTCATCCACTTCATTATAGTAACCGGTATGATCACCAAACGGCCCTTCGGGGGCTGTTTCCCCCGGATAAAGAAAGCCCTCTAAAACAATTTCCGCACTGGCGGGCACTTGTAAATCATTGGTTAAAGATTTCGCCACTTCGGTTTTACTACCACGCAATAAACCTGCAAAGGCATATTCTGATAAGCTGTCAGGAACAGGCGTGACTGCGGCTAAAATCGTTGCAGGATCAGCGCCTAAAGCAACCGAAATTGGAAACGGCTTTCCCGGATGTGTTTCTTGCCATTCTCTATAATCCAAAGCGCCGCCACGATGTGCTAACCAGCGCATAATTACTTTATTTTTAGCGATCACTTGCAGGCGATAAATGCCTAAGTTCTGGCGTTCTTTATAAGGCCCTTTGGTAATGACTAATGGCCAGGTGATTAACGGCCCTGCATCATCTGGCCAGCAGGTTTGTATCGGATACTCGCTTAAATCAATTTCATCGCCGATACGAATAAGTTCCTGACACGGTGGTTTTTTTACCAGCTTGGGTGCCATATTCAGCACATTTTTAAAAACCGGGATTTTTTCTATCGCATCTTTCATGCCTTTCGGAGGCTCTGGTTCTTTTAATTGCGATAATAATTCGCCTACACCACGCAGAGCCTTTACCGAGGTTTCACCCATGCCCATTGCGACTCGATCAGGGGTACCAAATAAATTACCAAGTACTGGAATATTATAGCCTTTCGGGTTTTCAAATAATAAAGCAGGGCCGCCTTGCTTTAGCGTACGATCACAAATTTCGGTCATTTCCAGTACCGGGTCGACTTCCTGAGTGATCCTTATGAGCTCACCTTTCTTTTCCAGTTGCGCTATAAAATCTCTTAAATCTTTATACTTCATGCGGCAATTCCATTGTGTCTTAATAATGCCTCTATCTTCGGCTCACGGCCACGAAATTTGATGAATAATTCCATTGCATCTGCGCTACCCCCTGTTTCCAGAATATTATTCAGAAAAGACATGCCGGTTGTCTGGTCGAAAATACCGTTTTCTTCAAATAAAGAATAGGCATCACTGGATAACACTTCTGCCCATTTATAACTGTAATAGCCTGCTGCATAACCACCTGCAAAAATATGTGAAAAACTATGTGCAAAACGATTAAAGGCAGGAGGAATCATCACTGAAACTTGTTCGCGAATCGCCGCCAGTACCTCATAGATTCTTGCGCCTTGCTCTGGTGAGTAGTTTTGATGCATTTGAAAATCAAACAGACTAAATTCTAATTGCCTAACCATTGTCATGCCAGCCTGAAAATTTTTCGCGGCCAGCATTTTATTGTATAAATCTTCTGGCAAAGCCTCACCTGTTTTGTAATGACCTGAAAGCAGTGCTAATGCCTCTTTCTCCCAACACCAGTTTTCCATAAACTGACTAGGTAATTCGACTGCATCCCATTCCACGCCATTAATACCGGAGACACTTAAATAATCTACTTTGGTCAGCATATGTTGTAGACCATGACCAAATTCATGAAATAGAGTCAGTACTTCATCATGCGTTAACAAGGCAGGATCATCACCTGTAGGGGGTGTAAAGTTGCAGGTTAAATAGGCAACCGGAAGCTGAATAGTCTCGGCTGTTTTCTTGCGCCCGACACAATCATCCATCCACGCACCACCGCGTTTTTTAGGGCGTGCGTATAGGTCTATATAAAATTTACCGCGCAACTCGCCTGCTTTATCTTCAATCTGAAAAAATTGTACATCTTTATGCCAGCAGTCGACACCTTCAACAGCTGAAATATTTAATCCATATAATTTTTTCACAACACTGAACAAACCTGATAAAACCTTAGGTGCAGGAAAATATTGCTTCACTTCCTCTTGTGATAAATCATAAGCATATTGGCGCATTTTTTCTGAATAGTAACCAACATCCCAGGGTTGTAACTTCGCAATGTTATGTTGTTGTTTAGCAAACTCAGTGAGTTCAGCTAAATCCTGTTGTGCTTGTGGTAAAGACTTTTCTGCTAATTCTTCAAGAAAGTCGGTGACTTGTTTAGGCGAGTCCGCCATTTTGGTCGCTAATGACAATTCCGCATAATTGTTAAAACCTAGTAATTGCGCTTTTTCATGCCGCAAAGCGATGGTTTTTTCCATAATCTCAGAATTATCCCACTCACTTTTTGTACCTAACTCAGAAGCACGCGTGGAAAAAGCCTTATATATATCGGCACGTAACTGCCTATCATCGGCATAGGTCATGACGGCGATGTAAGAAGGAAATTGCAGGGTCAGCATCCAGCCTTTTTTACCTTCCTGCTCAGCGGTTTGTTTTGCCTGCTGTAACGCTGAGTCGGGCAGACCTGCTAAATCACTTTTTTTAGACAATAATTTATGCCAGTCATTGGTCGCATCCAGTAAGTTTTCTTCATATTTACTGGAAAGTTGAGAAAGTTCCAGACTAATGTCCTTATAACGTGTTTTTTTCTCCGCATCCAGAGCAATACCTGAAAGACGGAAACCACGTAGAGCATTTTCAATTACTTTTTTCTGCGCGGTGTCTAATTGCGTATAAGTTTCACTGGCCTCAATCGACTGATAGGCTTTAAACAAGCCTTCATGCTGCCCCATTTCAGTTGAATAAGCACTTAATTTAGGTAAGCAGGCATTGTAGGCATCACGTAAATCATCGTTATTCACCACTGAGTTCATATGACTCACAGGTGACCAGGCTTTATTAATTTTATCCTCAACCTGCTCTAGGGGGGCAATCAGATTTTCCCAGGTATAAGTGCTATGAGTGGCTAGAACTTGTTCAACAGTCGTACGAGCCTCCGCCAGTAATTGTTCAATGGCGGGTTCTACGTGTTCAGCTTTGATGTGTGAAAACAAAGGTAGATCACTATTATTTAGTAATGGGTTGGTCATATTAATATTAGTTTTATTGATATAGGTTTTGGCAGTGGGCTTTTTAAAGGGGGTTAATATTACTATTATACATTGACATTAGGAAGCAAAAGTCCGGCTACCAACTTAATACGGGACAACTCCTTTACAAAATAAGTAGGGTGGGCA
>CAZLLL010000398.1:0-3831 GCA_964560255.1 uncultured Methylomonas sp. | reverse complement strand
CGTCTTAAGTTGGTAGCCAAATCAGTTAATGACAGCGTCATTTTGGCGCTGTTTTAAAATAATCCAAGTAGCGACTCAATAGCACTCTATCTATGGCTGGACATGCAATGCCTGTTCCAGACAAGCCTTTATGCGTCTGCTCAGAATTAACTTTTGGCTTATCAGAAAACAGATAGATCGGCTGACCTGATTCCAGTCGTTTACGCACGATGGCAAGCTTGATATTGTCAGGTTCTTGTGCCGACAGCGCAATCACTGCAGCACACCATTGCGCATAGCTAGTGGTTTGCAGATGATAACCTAACGCAGCGATCTCAAACCACAACTGTTGCCATGAAACAGGCTTGTTATCCAGATGAAAGGTTTTACCATAGGCACTTTGCTGCCCTGAAAGAGCAATCACAGCACGACTCACATAATCCACTGGGACAAAATTAATCAGCGTATTAACCGATGGCACTTTGCCACATTGAATGCTGGCCAGCAAAACATTGCAGAGAAAATGCCCTGCGGGACTAATGGCACCGGTTTGACTGTGCCCTAACACAATATCTGGTCGATAAATACACACTGGAAGGCCTTGTTCTTTAGCTTCGTTCAATAATTGCTCTGCCACCCATTTGCTTTGACTGTAGCCAGAAATTAAGCCGTCATCCCAAACGGGTTTTTCTGTCTCAGTGAGAGGCTTATGCAAATGATTATAGCGATTACTAAATACCCCAAGCGTTGAAATATAATGAATAGGCTTGCTTCGAGCCAGTGCAGCCAAACGAATCACTTCATGCGTGCCCGAAACATTAATCGCGCGCATTCGCTGATAAGAATCCAGAGCATTCATCCGTGCAGCACTGTGATAAACAAGGTCTAGCTTTTCAGATAATGTGTAAAACTCGGCTTCAGAAAGCCCAAAGCGGGGCTGAGATAAATCTCCGGCAATGGGGATGATACGTTCGCTGTAGCCACTTTGCCAGAGTCCATAATATTGTAGCTGTGCTTTAAGCCGTCCAATGGCTTGTTCTTGCCCACTCGCACGAACCAAGCAATAAACTGTTGCCGTACTCTGACGGATTAATTCATCCAATAGAAAAGCCCCGATAAAGCCCGTCGCCCCAGTTAGAAAAATCGCTTTGGGGGTTTGCGCATTTTCTGATAAGGGTTCATTAAACTGGATACCAGAATCTAATAAAAGATCCTCTTTAATATTTAACATGCTAAAAGTCATCCCATTGCTACTGATAGTTACCTAGGAATGGGAATTGAATAAGTTGTGCATTTAACCCCCAAACCATTATTTAAGTGTAGGTTGTGGGTGAGGTACGAACCCCAACATAATGCGGCTGGCTATATCACTGATGCTTAGGGAGTCGCCATGCTTTATGCCGCTGGATTTTCGATGCGCTATCCCTTGCCGGGGTTCGTGACTCACCTACAGCCTACACAGAACTTGTACAGATTTGAAAGACAGCCAAGTAAACGATTGTCAATGCACATGTTAATAAATTCTCATTCCCTAACTTGAGAGTTAAAAGTTCTCATGAAATTTACAGCTTTAACACATGCTATATTTTTAAGCTATTGAATTTAATGATCTATTGCGAATTCATCAACAGATATGGAAGATTTTTTAAATTCATTTGTTTCAGTATGTTACGAGAACTTTTGACTCTCCAGATTCCCTAATAGTTTGCAGCTTTACAAAGCGGTTTGCAATAATCGGTCAAGCGCTCAATGATGTCAGGGGCCATAGCAGACATCCAGCTATCAACTTGCCCAAGTCTAAAAGTCGGCGCAGCGGGGTTGTAGATTGCCTGTAAGCCAGTCACGACAGCATCATCGAAAGGACACTGAAGATAGTGAGCCATTTCCTCAACAACTTTTTTCTGGCGCACTTGACTCCCGCCTCCTTTGACTCCAATCAAGTCCTCAAAACGGATCGCCAGACAGCTAGATTGATTACACCACGCCAGCATAGCTCGATAAACCTCGGCAAAACTTTTCACTTCCACACCGGCTTTAGGCGCATAACCTCCCTGTAAAATAAAATCTAGGCGTTGCGCTTGCGACATCTGTTTTAAATCTGCCTCCAGAAAATGTTTCTTGGGGATACCCTCAGGGTTTAATATAAATGAGAGTAATGAAGGCAGTACTGCGCGCGGATCACGAATAATAAACAGATGCCGGTAATCTAAGTCAGACAGAATAGCAGGCAAGGCAGGACTATAAGTAATATGACCCACAATGTATTGATTCTGAGGAACTCGCGCCAGCCAACGCCGAATAAGCGAGGCATTCACCGACACCGGCGACAAGGAACCGACATGAATAACATCACTTGTAGCTAACTCAACGTGCTGACCTTGTTGCGCGAGTGCATTTTTGACTTCCCGGTAATCAAAATTCAAGGGACCGGGTAACTTTAATGCTGGCGCACTATCGGCATAATCAGCATAGGAAAATAATTCCACCGCTTGGGTCAATAGGTGGGTGCCACTTTTAGGTAATGAATTGACCAGCACTCGACCTGACTGACTGTGCTGGTTAAGCATTTTATAAAGCACTTGCTTTTAACGCACGTTCCTGATGCATAGCGGGATCTACAATAGGCGTTATCGCTCCGATGTTCGCTATTTTTTCTGAGTCACTACTCGGCAGTGACTTAGGCAAATGACTCAAAGCCTGTTCCATTTCATCGCGACTACCAAAGCCGCTCAAACGTAAATAGCCCGCTCCTGCGGCACCAAACATTGACCCAGGCGTGCCTAATAAACCGGTATGATGCATCAGATACTTAAAAGACGCCCAATCATCCATGCCAGCAATACATTTTACCCAGACATAAGGGTTATCGACCCCACCAAAACAGGTTAACCCAAGACTTTCTAAGCCTTCTCGTAACAGCCGTGCATTTTGCAAATAGTAATCAATAATCTCCTGAGTCTGCTGCTCACCTTGTTCTGATAACAAAGCCAGCGCACCACATTGAGCTATATTGGAAGGTCCCCAGAATTTAATCTGGTGCTGCATAGACCACATTTTATGTAACTCACCCTGCTCGGTATCTTTAATGCTTAACGTTTTAGGCACCACACACCAGCCTACACGCAGGCCCGTAAAGCTGGCTTCCTTGGAAAACGAGCCAATCTCTATCGCACAGTTAGCAGCGCCTTCCAATTCATAAATGGAACGGGGCACATTTTCTGAGCGAATAAACGATTGATAGGTGGCATCAAAAATAATCACCGCATGGTGTGTACGAGCATAATCCACAAAGACTTGTAATTGCTCAAAGGTCGCGGCTTTCCCCGTTGGATTATTAGGAAAACACAGGCAGATAACATCGACTTTTTCCTTTGGTGGCACCGGGATAAAAGCATGTTGTTCATCCCATGACAATGAAATATAACGCCGCCCTATCAGCTTAAGCCCTTCAATAAAAGCGGGATACCCCGGATCTTGCAGCGCCACAAGACTATCTTGAGCAAATAATTCCTGAATAACGCTGCAGAGCATCTGCGCGCCATCCATAATAAAGATATCATCTGCCGCAACGGACACGGCCCGACGCTGATAACGCTCAGCAAGTGCCTGCCTTAATGCCGGGTTCCCCGTAACCGGCTCATAGCTAGAGTAGCTTTCAGCTTGCCCCAGACCCAGACTATAATCACTCATTGCCTGTACCGCGACAGGAGGTAACGGGTGACTGGTATAACCAAAGCTCATGGTATAAACAGGACGGGAATGTACCGCTTTATAATCCTGGATAATTTTATTGACTTTATTTTCAATAAAATCAATAAAACTGGTGTTATCAGATGTCATCTGACTTAGTAA
>CAZLLL010000397.1:0-3838 GCA_964560255.1 uncultured Methylomonas sp. | reverse complement strand
CTTGTCAATCTGCTCTTGTGTTATCTGTTCACTGCCGTACAGGCAGCTTAGAAAAGTCTACCTCTTGTTCCACTCTAAGAACTTTTGTTCACTGCCGTACAGGCAGCTTAGAAATCTGCACGCCGGATTAAAGGACACCTTGTCGTGTTCACTGCCGTACAGGCAGCTTAGAAAAAGGATCAGTTCTGGACACATTCCTAAACTGTGTTCACTTCCCCTCTGGAAAACATGGATTGAACAAAGCTTTTCTAATAAAACCTTCCCCTACGCCCTCCTTCCTAAGGAGGAGGACAGAACGGTTACGTTTTGGAAGCAGCTAAAGCATGTCATTCCACCTTGGCTTGATAGCCAGCATGGCTTTACCAGCGACCAACATTCTCCATTGATACCCATGGTTCGGCAGGGTCTAATGGCTTTCCTTTTTGTAATAATTCGATTGAAATTTGATCCGGTGAGCGAATAAAAGCCATATGGCCATCTCGTGGTGGTCTGCAGATTGTTACGCCAGTTGCCACTAACTTTTGGCAAGTCGCATAGATATCATCTACTTCAAATGCTAAATGACCAAAATTGCGTCCTCCCGTATACGTTTCAGTATCCCAGTTATGGGTTAATTCGAGTAAGGGAGCCTGGGTATTTTTTGCTTGCTCGGCATCTGCTGGTGCATTTAAGTAGACGAGTGTGTAGCGTCCCGCATCATCATCAAAACGATGAGATTCTTGCAAGCCAAGCTGTTGGCAGTAGAAGTGCATTGAGGCTTTAAGGTTTTGAACTCTGACCATTGTGTGTAAATAACGCATAGGGATTAATGATTTAATATTTCGGGTAAAAAGAATTCACTGACTAATAAAGGGTGATGGTGGATGGTATAAACAGTTCTTCGCCCCCATACTGGACTGTTAAGCTGAATTTTTTGCTGTATTGCCTGTTTCCAGTGATGACTTGAAACCTCGCTTATTTCCAGTGCCAGACGTTCCAGTTTTGGGTAGGAAAAAATGACTTCACCTAAAGGACGGTTGCCTAAGTGTGATAGATTTTTATGTGCACTACTGATGGTTCGCGCAGGGAGAATTGTGCGTGCAAGTACCAGCGGAATATCATCCGCATACAGCAAAACTTCACGGGTCAGTGTGTAGATTGCTGGTGAGCTCTTAAGAAGCTGACTTTCTGAGATAAAGGCGCGTTGCCATTGATTTTTAAGTACCTGTACACGTACGCTAGAATCACCGTAATAGTTGCGTAGTCTTTGGGTGATGGAGCCGGCTTCATCTATCCATGAGGCTGCATGTTCAGGTATATTTAAACGACTTTTTAAGCGGTTACAAAACCAGATCGGTTCTTTGGGGTATAAGCTACTTTTATTAATCAATGGATGTTAAACCTCTGCATATTTACTTGTTGTGCCTAGCCAGCGTTCTATCAGCGGCTGGATATTTTCCGGACATGTTTGCTGAATAATATTGACGGCTTCGGCTACCTGATCCAGTAATCCTGTATCACGCTCTAAATTGGCAATTTTAAATTGTATCTGGCCAGTTTGTCGTGTGCCCATCATTTCACCGGGCCCGCGTAACTCTAAGTCTTTTTCAGCAATAATAAAACCATCACTGGTTTCTCTGAGGATATTAAGTCGTGCGCGAGAGGTCTGTGCAAGAGGTGACTGGTACATTAATATACAAAAACTGTCTTCAGTTCCTCTGCCGACACGTCCGCGTAATTGATGCAGTTGAGAGAGTCCTAGGCGCTCAGGGTTTTCAATGATCATTAATCCCGCATTAGGGACATCAACACCGACTTCAATTACTGTTGTGGCGACCAGTAAATCCAGTTTATGCTGTTTAAAAGCTTGCATCAGCTGATCTTTTTCTTGTGCTTTCATGCGTCCATGTACTAGGCCAACACGCACTTCGGGAAGCATTTTAGTTAATTGTGTCGCTGTATTTTCTGCCGCTTCACATTGTAATACTTCTGATTCTTCAATTAAGGTACAGACCCAATAGGCTTGCCGTCCTTGCTTAACCCATTGGGTAATTTTAGCAATAATTTCGGGGCGACGTTCTGCGGGAATCGCGCGAGTGACAACAGGAATTCTTCCCGGAGGAAGTTCATCAATAATGGAAATATCCAGATCAGCATAGTTGAGCATGGCTAACGTTCTGGGAATAGGGGTCGCTGTCATGATCAGCTGATGAGGCTTGCTATTTTTATGTTGCCCTTTGTCCCGTAATGCCATGCGTTGGTTGACACCAAAGCGGTGTTGTTCATCAATAATAATCAGGCCTAATCGATCAAAACGGACTGCATCTTGAAATAAAGCATGAGTACCAATAATGATGCCTGCACTTCCCTCAGCCATGGATTGCAAAGCTTGCTCGCGTTTTTTACCTTTCAGCTGACCCGTTAAAAAGACAATTTGGGTATCAAAATCTTTAAACCAGAGGGTAAAGTTACGCAAATGTTGCTCGGCGAGTAATTCAGTGGGTGCCATAATGGCAACCTGAAAATGACTACTCAGGGCAAGCAGAGCCGCGAAAGCTGCAACCACTGTTTTTCCTGAGCCAACATCACCTTGTATTAAGCGCAGCATTGGCGAGTTACTGGCACAATCTGCCTGTATTTCTTTTATCACGCGTTGTTGAGCAGCGGTTAAATTAAATGCCAGATTATTAAGCAAATGTTGTGTCTGTTCTTGTGTACTTTTTAGCATGGGGGCTTGCCAGTGTTTATCAGACAACTTTATTTTTAGCTGGCTTAATTGATGTGCGATAAATTCTTCAAGCGCCAGACGTTTTAATGCCGGGTTAGGACTAACTAATAATGCATCAGCAGACATTCCCGGTTTGGGGGTGTGCAAGGTATTTAATGCATCGACTAAGCTCGGGTACTGAAAGTGATTTAGTAAGGCTTCTGGGAGCAAGTCAGGTAGTGAATCAGGATTATCATTGTACAGGCTAATGGCCTGATGTATGGCTTTTCTAAGGCTGGCTTGCCGCAGTCCTTCTGTCAGTGGATATACAGCCGTTAAGGTATCGTCGGTGATACAGTCATCAATATGATGGATGATTTTGTATTCTGGGTGGATCATTTCATAGCCCGAATACCCATCTTTGACTTCACCAAAACAACTGAGTAATGTGCCAGTGCTTAAATTATTATGTTGACTGGCACTAAAATGGAAAAAGCGTAGACTGAGGTGGCCTGTTTCATCCGTAGTTTGACAAACTAAACTGCGTCGGGTGCGATTAAAAATTTCCGTAGAAACCACGCGTGTGCATACGAGTGCAGTACTGCCAGGTACTAAGGTATTTATCGTTTGTACACGGGTGCGGTCTTCATAGCGAATAGGCAGGTGAAAAATTAAATCTCTAATACGATATATTTCTAATTTTTCTAAACGGGTGGCTGTTTGCTCACCTATGCCATTTAATGACACGACGGCTTGATTAAGAATGGCCTGAGTATCCATATCGAAAATTTTTTATCAGCAAAAAGAGGAGGGATGAAGTAACTGTTCAGATCCCCCTTTGTAAAACGGGAGTTGAAAAGCCTTTTTCTAATAAAACCTCTCCAATAAGGAAGGGGGACTGAACAGCTACCTTTGTTTTGCTCAAAAGGAGTACTTTCATAGTCTCAGAGACTAGAAATAAGGGCGACAAACTTAAGGCGGAACATCCTTTATATTTATAGGCTATTAATCTATAAGGTGTAGGTTGCGGGTGAGGCATGAACCCCAACCAAAACCTAGGCATCAATGCTGGGGTTCGTGCCTCACCCGTAACCCGTAGGAAATAAATAATCGTCCAATATTGGGCAGGATTTTTGTTCGTATTCAAGGCGT
>CAZLLL010000396.1:0-3844 GCA_964560255.1 uncultured Methylomonas sp. | reverse complement strand
ACTAGTGCAATTGGCCAAAAACAACGACACTAGGTAATTTTTTTGTTTATAAAACCGTCACAACACTCTGTTTGTTAACGGCATGGGGCAAGTTGTTCTGCAATCAGCACAAACTCTGTACTCCCTTATTTTTCAGGCGGATACCCTGCCAATCTCAAACTACCAACTGACCAGTTAGCTAGTATAGAGCTAACTACCGAAAAGTATAAAATTCCCCGCTATCCGGTTAGTCCCTTTATAACTCTGGGTAAATCAAAGCATGTGAGCCGAATTAACGCCCATGGCAAAAGAGGCTTCCCTGGTTTTAAATTAAACTTCCAGGGTAGCTTCCATTTGCGTTACCTGACGGCGTGCCAGTGCCAGGTTGCCTCGTGACTTATCCAGCACGACATAAATAAACATGCCTTCATAGCCTGATGTGGGACGGATAATATGCCACTGAGAGCCTAGAGTGATTAAAATATCCTCAATCTCTTCTTTCAAGCCCAGGCTTTTTATAGTCCGCAGTTTAGCGCGAACGACTTCGGAATTACCCGCAGCGGCCAGCTCCATATCCAGGCCAGAACCCGCCGATGCCAGCAACATGCCGCTGTCATCAACAATGGCGGTAACGATTGCGCCGTCTATAGCTGACAGCAATTGGGTGACAGTTTGTTTTGCACTACTCATAAAATATTTCCTGTTAAAATAATGGCATAAAGAAACTAGTACAATTGACCAAAAACAACAGCACTAGGAAAGTCATTTTGTTAAAAAAGTCACGATGCTCAGCTGGTTTACAGATCTGTAGTTAAAGACAATGTTCTGCAATCTGAGACATATTCCGACGCACCGTGATCCAGCCTAAGCTGACGCTGGTGTTACTGTCAGTACTGAGCATAACCAATAAATTAGGTTTTTCAGGAATAACCGCGATAAAGTAGCGAGTGTTTTTGGCATTGATGCACAGGTCATCAACCGCGTTGACGATGGGTGTACCCAAATGCTTTCCCAGTAATGACTCAACTGCGGCCACAGCCTTTCCGCGCAGCATCTCCACAACAGCCACAGCCAGTGCCTCCAGATAAGCAGGGCCAAAATCAGTGCTACCTTGTGCTATGCCAAGTAACTGCCGCGCATCCATCTCGACAACTGCGATTCCAAACACGCCATCCATATCAGCGATAATCTCTTGTAAAAAATCGTCTAGTTTTGCCATTTCTATGACCTCCTTAATCTTGGGATTCCTGGCTTTATACTAGGTACCTGAATTATTGGGTGGTGTGCGCTATTAACTTTATTAGCAATCACTTTTCCAGTATCGACAATACTCATGAAACCCTTTATATATGTATGCACTTTATTCATGCTTCTATTTTATTAATTTGTTTTTAATTTTATTTAGCCAGCCTTGCTTCTCATTTGCAAAGGTAGCATTGTTTTCCAGGGCTTCATTTTTAATCAGACCGATTAAATAACAGGCGTTGTAAAAATCAACGGCTCGTGCAGGAGTAACCCCTGTTTTCTTAGCAGCACTTTCTAAAGACACTGGATGTTTTCTCAATAATGCAGTTAGTTTTATATAATCAGGATTATCATTACCTAAATAAGGCCATTGTATTAATTGAATGATATCCTGACTTGAATGGCCTTGCATCATTCTACCCTGAGATATTTGCACAACGGCATACCAGATTAGGTTGTTTAATGGCTTTGAATTTAATGCCATTTTTTTTACCATTTTTGATAATTGTGCCTGTGAAAGAATGCTTGAAGATAAGCCATCATCAAACGAAAAACTTAATACTGTCTGTTTTAGAGGAGTAGAACAATAAAAGGCTTGTTGACTGGGATTGATATAAAGCTGCTTTTTCTCACCCAGACCCGGCAGGGTAAAAACAACAGATGATTTAGTTTCAAGCAATTGCTTTAAAAAACCTTGTTTTGGGTTGAAAAAAGACGATTTTACCGTGTCGCTTACCAGAGTACCGGGGACATTCGCGGGCACTACAGTTAATTTAACGGCCGACTTTAGCAGCTGAGTTTCCTTGGCCATGGCAACAGATTTTGCTTTAGATTCCAACTTGACGGATGCATTATCTTTTTCAGTAGACTGCTCACTAACCACAGTTGCAGCAACGGACATTGCCTGAGATGCTAAGCGGTTTAATAATTGCAGCAATGAGTGCAAGCAGGGTGTTTGTGATGCATCGATTCGCATGGCATTGGCTTTATTGCTGCCTGCAACATCTGTGGAATAATAAAAACAACGCTCACGCGGTAAACCTTTATAGTTGTGAGTTTTGGGCTTTTTAGGCAAAACATAGAAGTTTGCATCTGTCGTCGTGACAATTTTCCAGGTAGACTGCAAGCCAAATTCAGCCAAATCAAGAATAGCAGAGAATTTTTCCGCGTTAGGCTTTGAAAATCTGATAAGTTTTATGCTAAATGAGGTATCGTTTTTCATGATCTGGTGTTTGAATATTTTTCTTTAATTCTCAAATTTTTTTACAAATAACCGCTTTATATAGACCTTCATAAAAATAATTTCCCGAGTATCATCCTTCTAAGGGATGTAATCCGTAATGCGTATGGGATTTATTTATCAATGTTTTCGCCAATTTTTCGGACTCTGGTGGAACTTTGAAAGTAGTGCAAATTATTTAGTCAGTTGTATATCGTAAAAAGCACATAAAATTACTGATAATTTAGAATACAACTAACATCTTACTATACAGGGACTACCTATGAAATACCTTAATCGAATTATTAGGGGGGAGCTCACGTATCGACAATGAATAAGCTCTGCGTCACTCAGCTTATTTTTTGCTCACTCCTTTATATTCAGTCATTAAAACAGGGCAAACACAATGTAGGGTATGTACTACATACATACCCTACATTTGCTCAACTTATTTCGTGCCCGTTTCTTACTTACATTGAGCGGGTCTATTTTCTGTTTTTTATATTAAAAATACATTAATAATTAGAGTGTTATGGAAAGCAGTATAAATAATAAAATATAATATTAGAAATCTGGTATTTTTGACTGCATGTAACATATTGATTTCAAATGATTCTATATAAGCCATTGAAACCTACTAAAATGAGTATAACCATTTGTTTTTAAGTTAAAGATTAATTGAAAAACATAAAACCATACCCGCTCAATGTGAGTTTCTTAGTGAACTTACAATTAAATATAGTAGGTTGTTTGCATAATTCAACCAAAAAACGGCATCCTTCATATTTCCTATAAAGTAGTTTCACTACCGTACACTTTTAAAAATCTCTGTGAAGCTTGATTTAAAAGGGTATTTAATATTATCTTAATAACAATACCTTCGCCACTAAGCCGCAATTTTTTCTTCATAAATCCGCCCCAGAGCTGAAACCTGTTCAAGTATCTGCTTGATATTAATTGGTTGTGCATTTTTGGGAAGTATTTTAAAGACTTCTTGAGCGTAGCGAAGCCCGTGATAACGGGCTTTAAGGTCGAGGACGCTTTCTTCATCTGTGGAAACGAGCAATGCTTGTGAAAGATTGACCATCCACATGGAAATATTGGCAGAATTAGAGACGGATTGCTTATTTGTCACCATAAAATCTTCCAATCCCCAATGTTGTTTAGCATCCCGAAAATTAAATTCAATTTGAAACCTCAGGCGGTAATAGTTAATCATGTTGTCCCACTCGAGTTCAAGATCAGAGCTGTATAGGATGATACGAGCCTGCTTTCCTGTTTTGTAACCGTTCACGTACCCTATTAAATTAAGCCGTTAATTTGACAGGCTCGGTTATTGTTGCGGTTGGAAGCAATGATGGAATAGGTTCGTTTTTTAGATGCGCAGTGACCGCTGCTGTG
>CAZLLL010000395.1:0-3847 GCA_964560255.1 uncultured Methylomonas sp. | reverse complement strand
TCTCTTTTATTTCATTTTCTGTATTACTCATTGAAATAACTTCTACACAAATTTCAGGAGCAATTGAACACTCAGCTTCTTGACCAATCGTCTGGAACCTCTCTTCTGAAGCCCAGGCAATATCAGCTACTTTAGTTCCTTTTTCTGTTTTTACTGCACATTCAGGAAGAACAACGCCTGTTTCTGGTAATAAACGAGTAATTTTCCCCTGAAATGCAGAATGATAAACTTTTACTGGTGACATTAAAATTTGACCTTTTTCATTAAGTTCAACTTTAAATGGTAAATCTCGTAAACTTGGATGTTCGCAAACTTCTTGCCATTCCATTTCTACCCTCCACCTTAACTCTAAATAAAGAAATTATAACATAAATACGTATCTACTTTAAATGGCTCTTTTCCCTTTGGCACGATCAATAAAAACAATATAAAACAATGTATTACATTGCATTTTCTTAGTCATATTTTTTAAAAAATAACCATTAATTTTGCTATTATCATCAAGATTACTGATAAATTTCATAAGAAACTCAATAATACCGGCATTGTTGTAATTTTTTTTGCGACGAAAACCTGTTACAACTTACGTTAGAAACTTATTTTAATCGCTTGTAGAAAGTTGATTATTAATGAATTATACCTTCACGCCAAAAGGAAAAGAACCAAAATTTTCACTTTGGCGAAGGTATTGTTAATCAATCGGTTCATGTGGACATAGGTAAAACTAAGACCTGGACTGGCTCCCCAGTGACCCAATAAGCGGTTTTTAATATGCTCAGGCCGTAACGGTTCTTTTAGCAGTGGATTATCCTGCAAATAAATCATCCCGGCAGCCAGATAGTTACAGGCTCGCCAGTAGGCATTGAGGTTGGTTAACATTTCTGATGTAAGTTTTTTTTCATTATCCATAGTATGGATACTCCAATAAATTGAATGCCTAAAAATAGAGTTTTAAGTACCTAAGTAAAATCAATTCAATCTTTCACTTGGGTATTCTTTAGACATTATACCTTTTGTTTCATTACATTTTTATGACACAATTTATCTCCACCTTGCTCTAGCCATAGGCGAATTCTTTTGTCACAGGCAATAACAAGGTGAATGATCAAACCCACTGCAAAAATATGTAGCCAATCATTCAGACTGATGGGGGCTGTATGAAATAACTTATTCATGATTGGCAGGTAAGTAAATGACAAACTAGCGATAGCCATTGCAGTAATACCCAGCCAAATCCACATGTTACTAAATATTCCCAAGCTGAACATAGATAAGCGTAAAGAACGGCAGTTCAGTAAATAGAAAGACTCACCTACGGCGAAAACATTGACCGCTATGGTGCGCGCTTGTTCTTCACTGGCACCCTGCTGAAGTGCCCATTCAAATAACCCAAAAGACCCTGCAAGTAACATTGTACCAACAAGAAAAATACGGAATATTAACTCCCCATTTAAAATGGGCGCAGAAGTGGATCGCGGATATTTAGCCATGAGTCCTGGTTCGCGAGGCTCAAACGCCAAAGTTAAACCCAAAAACAGTGCAGCAGTCATATTAATCCACAACGCCTGAACGGGGAGTACGGGTAATATTTCTCCCATTAGCACTGCAACCATAATAACCAATCCTTCGCCCAAATTAGTGGCTAATATAAAGCTGATGAACTTTATTAGGTTGTCTAATACACCGCGACCTTCCTCTACAGCCGCTTCAATGGTGGCAAAGTTATCATCGGTTAACACCATGTCGGCGGCTTCCTTGGCGACTTCGGTGCCAGTAATTCCCATGGCTATGCCAATATCGGCCTTACGCACAGCGGGTGCATCGTTAACTCCGTCACCTGTCATTGCAGTGACTTCACCACTGGCTTGCAAGGCTTCCACTAGGCGTAATTTTTGTTCGGGTGTGACTCGGGCAAAAACGGACGTTGCTCTTGCCGCCTGAATTAATTCGGCATCTGTCATCACTTCCAGCTCTCTACCTGTATGTACTGCCGTTGTTTCTCCTGTTGGTAATTGTTTGCTCAAGCCTATTTTCTCGGCAATCGCGGCAGCCGTTAATGCATGGTCTCCAGTAATCATTTTAATCTGTATGCCTGCCGCCTGACAGGCTGCTATTGCTTGAATTGCTTCTTCCCGTGGGGGATCAATCATGCCTTGTAAGCCGATAAACTCAAGTCCGTTAGCAACGCTATCGTGATTAATTTTCTGTGTAGCTGTGGGTACAACTAACCGGGCAAAAGCCAAAACACGTAGACCTTTACTGGCCATCAACGCTACCTGAGTATTTATTTCCGCTGGTTCTAGTGGAGCAAGAGTGCCATTTTTCGTTAATAGTGTGTTACAACGCTGTAGTACGCTTTCTACAGAGCCTTTTAAATAGATAATATTTTCTGCGCTGGCAGTATTGAAATGCAGAGTCGCCATATACTGATATTGAGATTCAAAAGGAATAACATCTATTCGTGGCATTTGCTTAAACAGCACTGAGTTGTCTAGTCCAGCTTTACGTGCAGAAACCAGCAATGCGCCTTCAGTAGGATCACCTGTAATCATCCAGGCTTGTTCGCTTTGTTTTAATACCGCATCGTTACACAATAAACCAGCTTGCAAACATTCCAGAAAAGTCGGTTTTTTGCTGATTTCAAATGTCTGGTTATTTTGGGTAAAGTTACCCTTCGGCGTGTATCCAATACCACGGCAAGTAAAACTTTCCTGACCTGCCCAAACGTGTTGTACCGTCATTTCATTACGTGTCAGCGTACCCGTTTTATCTGAACAAATGACGGTAGTGCTACCTAAGGTTTCTACCGCAGGCAAATGACGAATAATGGCATTTCGTTTAGCCATTCTTGATACTCCAATGGCCAGAGTAATGGTCATTACCGCAGGCAGCCCTTCGGGTATCATGGCTACCGACAAGGAAACGCTGGCCATGAACAGGCTTTCCCATGACTCACCGTGCGATAAACCCACAAAAAAGGTAATGGTTGCTAGGCTCAGAATGACAAACAACAGAATATGACTGAATTTGGCTATCTTGCGTGTTAGTGGAGTCGCCAAGACTTCAGCACTACTGATCAACTCCGAGATACGACCAATCTCGGTATCATCACCGATTGCAACTACAACACCCTGCCCAGTACCATAAGTGACCAAGGTCGAGGAATACAGCATATTAGTCCGGTCAGCCAGTAAGGTGTCATGACCCAATACGGAAACAAGTTTGCTGACGGGAACGGACTCCCCCGTTAATGCTGACTCATCAATCTGTAACTCACGGCTATTCAATAGACGCATATCCGCAGGTACTTTATCGCCCGATTGCAAGAGTACAATATCACCCGACACCAACTCCCTGGCATCTATACGTTGTTTTTCTCCTGAGCGCAATACCGTGGCTTCGGTTTTTAGCGCATGTGACAGTGCAGCCAGAGCACTTAACGCCTTACCTTCCTGCACAAATCCGATAATGGCATTCAGCAAAACTACACCAAATATAACGCCAGCAGCTACCCAGTCATCCAGATACAGTTTGACGCCGATTGCTACTAACAAGATATAAACCAGTGCCTGATGAAATTGCAGCAAAAAGCGTAATAACTTATATTGAGCGGGTATGGTTTTATATTTTTCGATTAACTTTTAATTTTAAAACAAATGGTTATACTAAGTTTATTAGGTTTCAATGACTTATGTAGAATCATTTAAAATCAATGTGTTACATGCAGTTAAAAATGCCTGATTTCTAATATTATTTTTTTATTATTTATACGGTTTTCCATAACACTCTAATAATTAATGTATTTTTAATATAAAAAAACAGGCAATAGACCCGCTCAATGTGAGTA
>CAZLLL010000394.1:0-3855 GCA_964560255.1 uncultured Methylomonas sp. | reverse complement strand
GCCCACCCTACTTATTTTGTAAAGGAGTTGTCCCGTATTAAGTTGGTAGCCGATTGTTTTGTTGTAAGTATAAAATCTTAAAAAAATTATAATTTAAAAAAATCTGGAGTTTTAGATGGATAAAGTACCACTTACCGTTGCCGGTGCTGATAAGTTACATACTGAATTAGAAGAATTAAAAACAGTAGTAAGGCCGCGAATAGTTGAAGCGATTGCAACGGCAAGAGCGCATGGTGATTTAAAAGAAAATGCAGAATACCATGCTGCGCGTGAACAACAAAGCTTTTCAGAAGGACGGATTAATGAAATTGAAGCAAAGCTTTCAAATGCGCAAATTATAGATGTCACAACAATTGATGCGCAGGGTAAAGTTATTTTTGGTGCAACAGTAGAAATTGAAGATTTAGAGTCTGAGAAAAAAGTGACCTACCAAATTGTAGGTATGGATGAAGCGGATATTAAAGAAGGTCGTATTTCTGTGGGATCACCGATTGCCAGAGCATTGATTGGCAAAGAGGAAGAGGATGTCGTTACCGTGAAGACGCCGGGTGGTGAAGTGGACTACGAAATTTTATCTATTAAATATATTTAGGAATGTGACAATATAACTTGCACATTTGACTTGTCTTTTTGTTCGTCTTCGGTGTTGCTCAAGTTATTCCGTGCCCATTCCTTAAGATGGGACAGCTTGCCCACCCTACGGGTTATAAGTTGTCCCTCCTTAAATTCGTAGCCTTAATATTTAAGTCGATTGAACGGTTAAATGGTGTGCATGAAAAAAAGTGATTTTTACTATGAGCTTCCGAAAGAATTAATCGCTCAACAACCTTTGGCTAAACGAAGTTCAAGTCGGTTATTGTGTTTAGATAAAACTAGCGACAATATCTACGATAAGCAGTTTAGCGATTTTATTGAATTGTTGCGTAAAGATGATTTGTTAGTGCTAAATAACACCAAAGTTATTCCAGCAAGGTTATTTGGGCATAAAAAAACAGGTGGTAAGGTAGAAATTTTAATTGAGCGCGTGTTGAATAACGGAGAAATATTAGCTCATATGCGCTCTAGTAAATCACCTAAATCAGGAGCTTTGATTGAATTTGATAAGGGGTTTCAGTGTCAGGTATTAGGGCGTTTTGATGATTTATTTCATTTACAGTTTAAAAGTGAACAATTACTTGAGGAAATTTTGCAGCAAATCGGGCATATGCCTTTGCCGCCTTATATAGAACGCCCCGATAATGTTAATGATCAAACACGTTATCAAACAGTTTTTGCCAGACATGGTGGTGCTGTTGCAGCACCTACGGCGGGTTTACATTTTGATGATAACATACTGGAAAAAATTCAGGCAAAAGGCGTTAGAGTTGCTTATGTGACTTTACATGTAGCGAGTGGAACCTTTCGGCCTGTTAAAGTAGAAAATCTTGCTGAGCATATCATGCACAAGGAATACTATAAAGTACCTGAGGAAACAGTAGAGGCAGTTAAGCAGATTAAAGCGCAGGGTGGGCGCGTGATAGCAGTTGGAACGACATCTATGCGGTCTTTAGAATCGGCTTCAAAGGAAGGGTGTTTAAAGGCGTGTCAGGGTGATACTGATTTGTTTATTACCCCAGGGTATCAATTTAAAACAGTTGATGCCATGTTGACTAATTTTCATTTGCCTGAGTCAACATTGCTTATGTTAGTATCTGCTTTTTCAGGCTATGATCGGATTAAAAAAGTGTATCAACATGCAATATCTGCAAAATACCGTTTTTTTAGTTATGGCGATGCGATGTTTATTCAATTAGAAAATAGATAAGGAATGGGCACGAAATAAGTTGAGCAACTGGCGCAGTATTTTTATTCGTATTCAAGGCGTATAAATAGGCGCATAGCCAGCTACGTAACTATTTATACAACGCTGAAGACGGATAAAAAGACAAGCAAGTTGCTCAAGTTATTTCGTGCACATTCCTAATCAAGGCTTGAACCTAGAATATTCTCTAAAAGCACGTAGGCGCGCCATGCTGCTTCGCGAAATTCAGGGACTCCTATTACCTTCATTCTCTCACCGACACAGTGCCCTGTCGCCTATCAGGGACTAAAAATCATCACTTCGCTAAGCTCCGTTTCCCTGATTTTCAGCGGTAAATCCGCGTAGCGTAATCGAGCGCATATATTCATCATCACCAATCAAAATAGCTTTAACATGACGTATCCTATTTAAATTCCCTGCAAAACTTAAATTCTAAAAATATAACATATTGATATACACGGATACATATTTTTCCAAAGGCCAGTTTACCAGGGGATTTAAACAGGATACCTTTCAAAGAAGCATTTACCATTTTACAAAAGTGTAAACTGGTAAATGAAAGATGCCCAGCGAGTCAACCAAATTTTTGGTCAAAAAACCTCCCGAGCAGAGGCTTTGCAAATTGAAAACGATCTAAAATCAGACGATAAAGAGATACAGCAACTGGCAGCGGTCAGAAAAATAGTCGGCGGTATTTATAATAAACAAGAGACTCTGGCACATTTAAAACAGTTGCAACAGCAAACGAATAATAGATACGCAGGGCTGCTAAGTAATCGCTCAAAAGTTATATAACATTTTTGATCCGTAAGTCCATGTATAATATGAATTCAACGCTAAAAAACTTTTGGCCATCTACTTAATAGAGCAAATTTATCAGTCCTCCTCGCCCCCATTAGATAGCAGTTCTATAGAGCATTGGCGCAGTTTAAATAAAAAAAATAAAGCCGTTGAGCAAATAACAGCACTGGCGAATCGGGGAAACACTTATGCTGCCTATATACTGGGCTTAGTTCATGAGCATGGCATTTCAGGCTTACCAAGCAACCCTCAGGAAGCATTTCAATGGTATCGCAAAGCGGCTGAGCAAGGGGATGCCTGGGCACAAAAAAAAATAAAGGCTCTGTCGAATCTGGAGTAGCCAGGTAGGATGCCTCCTCAGTACTCAGTAAGTACCCAAGCATAATTGATTTAACATTTTACGGGTCTTTTTTTTCATCTTCGGCGTTGCATAAATCGTTGCGTTGCCAGTTATGCGCCGTGTATGCGCCCCCGAACTAAATACGGGGCAGGTTTTGAATATGAAAAAATCTTGTGTATTGTAGTTAAATCAATTATGTCTGAGTACTTATTAGGGACAGACACGATTAATTTGGTGAGTATTAAATCAAAGTAGAAAAGGTACAGAATGAGCCTATTTTTCAATCGTGCCTGACCTTAATGCTGCTTACTTAAGAATTTATTGATTAAATTTCAATAAGATAAAACGTAGGTTGGGTTAGATTTTTTTACGAAGTAAAAAAACGTAACCCAACAGCGCACTGATATACATAGAAATGTTGGGTTACGTTATCTGCGCTTCGCTTGATAAGCTAACCCAACCTACAGTCATAAACGTTGTTTAACAATAAGTTACACCTTAAGTAAGCAGTATTAGTGCCTGCCCCTAATGCTGCTGATTTATTATGCAACTATAATAAAATGCTATCAGTTACAATCGACTAAACAGTGCTATGCCAAGCTACACTTTGTCTACCTTTCGTGTTATGAGTTTTATCATCATCAGGATGATAGAATAGCTATCAGTAGCTAAGTACCCAAGCATAATTACTTTAACATTTTACTTGTCTTTTTTTCCACCTTCCGCGTTGCATAAATAATTGCGTAGCCAGCTATGCGCTTATTTATGCGCCTTGAAGGTGAAAAAAAATCCTGCGTAAAATTTGTTAAATTAATTATGCTTGGGTACTTACGCGTGATAATACAAATCCCATACACCGATTTTGGATTTAAAAAGCTCTTTGGTGAAGAGGGCAGTAAAGACTTACTAGTCG
>CAZLLL010000393.1:0-3858 GCA_964560255.1 uncultured Methylomonas sp. | reverse complement strand
CGAAGACGGACAAAAAGACTAGCAATATTGGATGATTATTTGTTTCCATCTCCCTGAGACGAGTTGCGTAGGTTCTTACATTGAGCGGGTCTATTGTCTGTTTTTTTATATTAAAAATACATTAATTATTAGAGTGTTATGGAAAGCCGTATAAATAATAAAAATATAACATTAGAAATCAGGCATTTTTAATTGCATGTAACGCATTGATTTTAAATGATTCTATATAAGTCATTGAAACCTAATAAACTTAGTATAACCATTTGTTTTAAAATTAAAAGTTAATCGAAAAATATAAAACCATACCCGCTCAATGTAAGGTCTTAAGCTTGTAGCCAATATTTTCAATTAAAACACTTTTTATCACGCTGGTTCCAATACTGTAAAGCTACTTG
Organism: uncultured Methylomonas sp.; assembly: GCA_964560255.1. Classification (GTDB taxonomy): domain Bacteria; phylum Pseudomonadota; class Gammaproteobacteria; order Methylococcales; family Methylomonadaceae; genus Methyloprofundus. The sequence goes on along the minus strand of CAZLLL010000393.1, from coordinate 3,463 downwards.
CTGTGCTGTTTCCTGAGTGTCGGCTCTTGCCAAAAGTTTTAATGCAATTGCTGTTGTGCCGACAATACTGGCCTCGGCAAATTCATCTTGTCGCTCACCTCGCCAGACTTGTATCAGCTGTTCTGGATCAAGTTTATCGGGTTTGATGTGACGTCGGGGAAATAAAGCGGGCCATGTTTCTTCTGATAACAGGCCGTTATGTACGCTTTGTGCTAAACAGTCCATATCGGGGTTGCGCTCTGTTTCACCACCTTCGCCTTTAATAACAGTCATATGCGTTTGCTGTAATAATAATGCGGCTTCCTGATGGACGGGGCGATAACCTGGATGAAATATGCCTTGAATACTGTAAGCGGCATTAAAGGGATTTATTAAGCGCACTAAGGTGTGTACAGGAGAGCGTAAACCCATCAAATTACGTAGATGAATCATTCTATTAAGTGCTGGGCAAATTTGCTGCAGGGAAAGGTAGGCAAAATTCCTTGCCTGTAATTGTTGTTTAGCTGTTTTGAATGAGTCAACTATAGGCAAGGAAAATAGTGCTAACATATCTTGTGCAAAAACACGGTTTTTCGAATGAGATGCCGAACCGTGCATTAATACTTTAATGCCGTTTTCTGCCAATAAAAAACTGGCGAGCATAAACCAGGGTAAGTGGCGGCGTTTACCTGCGTAGGCTGACCAGTCTAAATCTGCTGTTTGAGCTACAATTTTGGGCAAGGTTTCACGTACGGCAAGTACAAAGCCTGCAAGTTCTTCGGGGGTTTCTTCTTTGACCCGCATCAGCATTAAAAAAGCACCCAGCTGAATGTCTTCGATTTCGTCTGCAAGTATCATACGCATAGCCAGGTAGGCTTCATTCTGAGTTAAAGGGCGTGAACCTTTTTTACCTTTACCTAAAATACGTATAAATTCCGCAAAAGGGTGTTCTGTATTATTGCTAATCATCAAGGCTATTCTTTTACTGGGCGTTTATCTAATTTTCTTTGCAAAGTGCGGCGGTGCATGTTCAATGCCCGGGCTGCTGCGGATATATTACCTTCATGTTCCATTAATACTTTTTGTAAATGTTCCCATTCCAGACGTTTGACTGATAAAGGATTTTCATTTATCACAACAGAACTATCACCCACATTTTTATGTAATGCATTCGTGATTTCATCTGGATTAGCAGGTTTTGTCAAGTAGTGAGTTGCACCTAGCTTTATAGCCTCAACGGCGGTGGCAATACTGGCAAAACCGGTTAGCATAATAATCTGAGTATTATCATCCAGTGAAATCAGTTTTTTGACTAATTCCAGTCCGGATTCAAAGCCTATACGTAAGTCAATGACTGCATATTCGGGCTCTATTTGTTCAGCTAATGCGAGGCCGCTTTTAACATCGTGAGCCACTGAAACTGAAAAACCTCTTTTTTCTAATGCAGACTTAAGTACTGAACAATAAGTCAGGTCGTCATCTACCAGTAATAACTGTGCTTGATTTTGTTCAGACATAAGGGATAGATAGTTTAAGTGGGGATGACAAGTGGCAATATAATATCAATGCATGCTCCGCCTGTCGGTGCATTACTAATATCTATTGTACCGCCTAAACGGTTTATTGTGGAATAGGTAAGAAACAAACCTACGCCTAAACCTTGACCGCTATCATTAATCGGTGCTTTACCTATTTTTTCAAGCAGATCATCTGCTATACCAGGGCCATAATCGCGGATTCTTATGCCGATAAAATTTTCTACTGTACACGACGTGACAATAAAGTCGATACCTTTGTCAGCCGGGGTTACTTCAGTGGCATTGTTTAGTATGTTGATTAAAGAATGGGTCAGTGTTAATTCAGCTAAAATTGATTGCTCTAAGGGAGCTTTGGGATTGATATCCAGATTTAATTTTATGCCAGGTTGTTGACTGCGCCATTGATATAAAACTTCATCCAGATAAACACTGAGTATAGTAATATGACCTGATTCAGCTCTTAATTCTCCCGCAGAAGCCGACATAACAGATAGAGCCTGTTTACAGCGATTGATTTGTTCTTGCAGGATATGCATTTTTTCATGCAGCTCTGTATGCACATCTTGACTATAGTCATCTTTTAATTCATGCGCAATGATCGCCATGGTACCTAACGGTGTTCCCATGTCATGAGCAGCACTTGCTGCAAGCGTTCCTAAGGCGATGATGCGTTCATCCTGTAATGCTTTTTCTCGTGCTTCACCAAGTATCCGCTCTCCCGCTTTAATAGTATTAGATAATTCGACTGCAAAAAATGCAACCAGTCCTGCACTACAAACAAAACCAAACCACATACCAAAAATATGGAAGTTAAAAAATTCCTCGTCTTGTGTCTCGTGCATAACAGGGGACATGTAAGGCATGTCCATATGCATAAGGTGAGGTTCAACTGCTGTCAAAGTCGCATGGAATGGAATTAAAAAAGTATATAAGGTGGTGGTCAGGATCACCATATACCAGGTATAGGCATGTGGCAGGATAATCGCGGTGAGAATAACAGGTAGTAAAAAAATCCAGGTAAAAGGGTTGGTTGCCCCGCCTGTTAAATATAAAAGTGCAGCTATCCCCAGTACATCAATGGCTAACTGCGAGAAAATTTCCATTTCGGTCACATTTTCGTCAGTCTGCAAACGCATCCAGGTATATAAATTGACCGAGCCAATGGCCAGAATAGTCAGCCAAAGTGCTTCTTCGTGTAGCGGTATTCTAAGTATATCTATAGAAATAATTAATAATATGGATTCGCCACCGATCATTAAATTTCTTAATATAAATAGCCATTGCAGATTTTCTTTTGCCGAAATTTCTGTTTTAGGAATAAAATTAACTAGCATGTTTTATGCACTTTTTGGGTTTTTTTCGGTTTTTTTTAACAGAGCATTTACAGTTGCCTCTCATTAATAACAAGTAATAACAGATAGCGCCTACTGCCGAGTTTTGTAAAAATATTAGTTAGGAGCGTGCACGAAATAACTTAAGCAACGTATTTCATGCCCATTCCTTAATCGTTGGTTGGTGAGAGTTTAAGGCAATTATTCATCTAAGGAATGTGTGCGATATACTTGCGCAACTGATTTGTTTTTAGCCCATCTCCAGTGTTGCACAAACTGCTACGTAGCTCTGCGCCTGTTACCGCGCCTTGAAGGCAAACAAAAATACTGCCCTTTTGCTCAACTTATTCCGTGTACGTTCGTTAACGCTCTTCCTACAAACCTGTCAGTTTTTTCGTTATTAACTTTCTGTATTATCTTTCTTAAGTTTTTCCAGTATAGATATAGCAACGCCTGTTATCTGAGATATTTCTTCCATGGATAGATCTAACTTAAATAATTGCTTAGCGATTAGCAACGCTTTTTTTTGCTCTCCTCGTTTTTCCCCTCGTTTTTCCCCCCGTTTTTCTCCTTGTTTTTCACCACGTATTTCACCCATTAAAAAACTGGGTAATT
>CAZLLL010000392.1:0-3887 GCA_964560255.1 uncultured Methylomonas sp. | reverse complement strand
GTGTTATGGAATGGGAATTGAATAAGTTGTGCAATTATGACGCAGTATTTTTGTTCGTCTTCTGCGTTGTAGCAACCGTTACGTAGCCAGCTATGCGCCGGTTACTACGCCTTGAATACGAACAAAAATCCTGCCCAATACTGGACGATTATTTATTTCCAGCTCCCTAACATAACCTTGCGTAACGAATGATTGTCATTCACAATGTATCGTTATGGATTGGCCATGCAGTGACCCATATCACCCATAAAGTGCTCGCCTTCTGGGCAGCGGTCAGTTGTTAGCGCAATATCATCAATCCAAAGATCTGCTTCAACTTCTGGTCCACCATTCCAGCCTGTGTACAAGCCCTCAGATGAATGCCCCTGACCAGTTTCATTACCTAAAGTGCCTTGGCTAAAACGAACCATTGCCACATTACCTAATGTTTCCTGTGCAGAAAAAGATGCATTGGATTTACCGTGACCACCTAATGGCACCATCGTAAGTTCTTCAGGAACAAGCGAAAAGAATGCTTCATGCCATTCGCCATCATTAGGAATAACAGCCCCTTTAGTCGTTACCCAGCGAGCTCTTAAATCAGCAAGTGTATTGCCAAAGGCGACATGCAATTCTACATCGGCAGACCCCATATTTTTGAAACGAGCTGTTATAGATTGAACACCTTTAGCGTTAAAATTACCGCGCCATTCACCCGAACCATTGAAAAAAACAATTTTGGTATCGGAGTTAGTTGAGCCTTCTCCTTCGGAAAGTAGTTTTAAATAACCATTGCCATCCGCTTCTGTTTCTGGGGTTAAAGGCTGTTCTGCCGCGCTACCTTTACCCCAGCCTTGAGTCGTTCCATCATTAAAATCGTTTAAGATAATTTGTTCTGCGCTCACATTCGCACAGATAAATACTGAAGCCAGTGCTACAGCTGGCGTAAATATTTTTTTCATTTTGTTCTCCAATATATCAATATTAGTTCTATTGACTGCCATATTTCAGGCGTAGTATTTTTTATGCAGTTAACCTGCTTAAATTATATGCTTGAGAGCTATCTATAGTTTTCACAGCAAGTGTTCGTTTAAGTCAAGAAAAGGTCTGCTTAGAGTTTAATTCTGAATGCAGTTGATGTGCTTTTATCATTTTCTTTATCTCTCCAGTAGCGCCCTCTACCGACAACAACGCCATCATCACTGATACTATAGGCTTCGCGTAGTTCTTTCCACTTTTCTTTATCTGCTGCGGATAGTAAGTCATATAAATCCTGTAATCGACCGTCTTTATAGACAAAGGCATGTCTACCGTCATCTGCATCACGCGCATCGCCGACGACATGACCATGTGTATTGATGTCATAGCCCTTGGTATCTCCTCCAAGACCAGAAATTTCTTGCATAGATGTTCCGTCAGATATAAATGCAGCGTATTGTCCAGCGGCATTCAGCGACCAGCCTGTTGCCTGGCCTTTATCATTGATACCTCTTGCTTCTGAGTAACCAGAATCATCTAGAGAGCCTAAGTTTGTCGCAACGCCATCTTTGTAGATAAACGCAAGTGCGGAGCCGTCAGCCGTTGTTGCAACGCCTGCTATTTGGCCAGAATCATTGATCGCAAATGCAAATGAGCGCTCTCCACCCAGAATGTCGCCGTCAAGAGGCTTCATAGTGTCGTCAGCAGAATTATAGGTATAAGCGATATGATCACTGCTGTCTGCAAGAGAATTAGACCAGCCAACGATCATGCCATCATTATTGATGCCATAGGCTCTAGATTCGCCACCCTCAGCTAAAGTGCCCATATCTTTGGTTGCTGAACCACTTTTATTGTAAAAAGCATGGTATTTACGCGAGCCATCCTCTGTAGGGATTGTCGCAAAACCAGCAAGCGTGCCACTATTATTAATGGCGCGTCCTTGCACACGGGCGGCACGACCTTCAGTACCCAGACCTTCTAATGCTTCAATATGTCCATCCGCATAATGATAGCGTACCGGTACGGTTGATCTTTCCGCATCGCGTGAACGACCTGAGATAGCGCTGCCATCATCGCTTATGCCATAGGCATATGAGAACGAGCCTTCAGCAAGTATTCCCAGGTTTGTAATGACATCACCTGGAAGCATTCTGCCATGAGTGGCGAGTTCGATACCAGAAACCTGAAAGTCCCCTCCATCTGCTGCCGCTATATCCGCTCGGAAGATTGTACCGCCCACATTGATGTCGGTGACCTTAAAATCAAGTTTATCAGATACTTTAACTACTGGATTATCAGGCATGTTTGATAATGGATCAGCTGACATTAAAATAAGTTTGTCTGGAGCCTGGAACTTCATTTTGACATCGTACATTGCTTCCAGATACTGGACGTGATAAATGTGTAATGTATCGCCTGAAAAAGTGGCTTGGTCAGCCGCATTACCGACTGTGCTGCACAGTGCCAATGACGTGAGCATAAGACCAGAGTATTTCATGTTTTTCACCTTGGATGGTATTTATTATTGTATATATTAGGTAGACAGCTGGGCTGGCTACCTCTGCTAAATTGATTTTTTTAAGGAGCCAATAGCTGGCTTAATTAATCATAATTTATCTAAGCAATATTTATGCCTAGTTCCATCCTCCTTAAATAACAGAGAAAATTAGGGCATAGTCTAGGGTGTTAAATCTATCCTAAAAAATGGCAGGATTATTCACCCATAACGTTAGCAATTTATATTGGAAGATATCAAAGCGTAGGGTGCACTTTATGCACCTTAGGAATAGGAATCAAATAACGTGTGCATTCTGACTTGTCTTTTTGTTCGCCTTCTGCGTTGCGGAAACAGTTACGTAGCTAGCTATGCGCCTGTTACCGCGCCTTGAAGGCAAACAAAAATACTGCGTCATAATTGCACAACTTATTCAATTCCCATTCCTTAATAAATGATAGTTTAACCACCAGCTTATGGAGCTTGCGAAGTATGGAGCTGAAGAAATCTATAGATGCATGAAATGCACCCTACAAACAAAGGGAATAAATATTTTTTGCTGTAATGTGATTGAGTCCGCATAATGCTTAAAATTAATTAAACAATGTTAAATAACATGGCTAAATGTGCTATTTGCCCCTTATTGTTATTGTGTGCTCACTTTATTCATTATTTATGAGAAGCTTATGTATAAAATATATTTTTGAGAGAGAAAAGTACCCCCATATTTAACGCTAGGTTATGATGAAGAAAAGGCAAATAAAAAAGGAAAGTACTTATGAAATTAAAAATGGCTCAATAATTGCTTGATTAGTAAGTTGGTTAATCGCTATGTGCGAAGACTTCGGCGGTTAAGAGTTATTTATAGGTATCAAGGTATGAGGAAGTTCGATGGCGTTTTATAAAGCAAATCTAAAGCAGAGATGGTTTATTTTGCTGAGTTGTTTTTTAACTTTTATGACAACAGATGGGTTTGCTGCTATAAATGACTTCGATAGACCTGTGGATCATCCAGCCATCCCTATTCTTGACGAACAGGGTCAGCATGTACTAGAGACCGGTAACCCCTATAGCCCTAAAAAAGTTGTGAGGGCAGTGGTTGTCATGATTATGAGGCAATTACACATGCTTACCACTTTGAGATGGGGCGTGATGAAGCGAGTGATGATTATGGAGCAAAAAGAGGGCTACCGCACTTGGTCTCGCCTGGTTATTACGGCGGTTATACCTGTATGGGGGGAAATAATCAGCAAGTATTAGAAAAAAAATAATACACAGCCAGGTGATTTTGCTGATTTAGGGTCGGCAGGCTGGGTTAGAACTTGTATGGATTGTCATGCCGGCGGTGGCTGGGCCGAAAAAGATCGTGAAGGCATTCGCTATGATGAGAAAAAAATAGCCGATATCAATCTTCTAGATGGTGATTATTATG
>CAZLLL010000391.1:0-3908 GCA_964560255.1 uncultured Methylomonas sp. | reverse complement strand
CTTTGCTAGCCTTCATGTGTAAACTACTTTATAGGAAATATGAAGGATGCCCAATTATTTCTATTTAAGCTAGATGGCAATTCGTTTTTTGATGCGTTAACGACAAAATCATTTTTGTGGTTTATATATTTCTTTATTGCTCATGCAGTTGGCGAGAGGCTTTTTAGAATTTTAAAATAGAAAATGAACGAGAAAAAAATGGGGTCAGTGCGGCTAGGCAAGGTCGTGTATTCCAGTGGGTGTAAATCCCGCTCCAGTAAGGCAGGTATTAATCGAGTCTGACCCTAATTATCCTTAATAGAGTCTGACCCTAATTCTCCTAATTCTCTTAAAAGTGTACGGCAATGAATAAAGTAGTTTACACATGAAGGCTAGCAAAGAAAAAAATTAAAAATTTTATTTCCTTGTACCCTTCACAGTGTCAACTGGGCAATGAAGGATGCCAGTTATTCACATTAAATTTAACGTTCGTTCTCTGCTCAATATTTACCCCCCCCCCAACCCCTCTTTATTAAGGAGGGGAATCAAATAACGTGTGCATTTGACAAATCAAGGGGGCAGCCAGCTTGATTTGAATGTACTGACTCTTTAAGGCGTTCAGAGAAGTATCAATAATCAAGCTGACTGCCCCCTTGAACCTCGCCCCCAGGTTTAGTCTTATCAAAATACTAACGGTTATTCTAATCTGTTCTAAAACGCAACTGATCCATCATAAATAAGGTAGCACCCTCCTGGCTAACGGGCGAATTACCTTCAAAAGAAACAAATCCTGCGTGAATTAATTGTATACGCAATTTATATTTACCCGGTGTCACAGGCACCGTGCCAGAAAAATGTTGCCAGTCATTACCTAACCAGTTATTTGAACTTATTCTGCTCAGTGAGTTTTTATCCAGCCCTGTTAATGTTTGTTTAAAGACTTCGGTAATTTGATCGCTGCCATCATCTTTAACCAACTGCACTAACACATAATCATTACGTAGCATAAATTTATAACGGCAGACATATTCGTAACGAATAATGATATAAGGAAAAGAAGGCAAGTAATGAGTGACGTATTCAAACCCACAGCTTAAAACATTTCCACCTGGAAATCCCGATTCCTTTAAGTCTTCCGCCATCATCCGCCAGTCAAAGGAAAGAGGCAGTTCTGTTACGCCATCAGGTATATCCAATGTATTCATACTACTAGATGAGACGGCATCGGTATTATCACAGACCAGCATACGCTTGTTTCGTTCTGGGTCTATTTCATCCAGAATAGGAAGTAAACCTGATGCTTCTATTCTGGATTTGCAAGGTAGGGAATTAACGCTATATTTTTCCCATTCTTCAGGCTGCTCAGAATCTGGCTTTACGAGCTCGAAGTTGCCGTTAAAGACTGCCTCAAACAAGTCGATCCTTCCCCATCCAAGGCCTTGCCCATCTAACAAAAACGTACTACGCATCAAACGCTCTGAAACCTGAGTATTATCCCACTCAGGATGACGAGACATTAAAACAGCTGCTGAACCGCTTACCATAGGTGCAGCTTGAGATGTGCCAGTTTTAATGTCGTAATTACCACCTGGCATAGTAGACATAATACCTTCTCCAGGTGCTGCTAAATGAATCCAGCTGCCGTAATTACTACCCTGTACAAGATTTCCATCTATCGGATCAAGACCTATAAATTGTAAACGATCATTCCCGCCCTGATCAATCGCGCCCACTACTAATGCACCCTGGCAAGATGCTGGGACAACTTTATCAGTACTACCAGCATTTCCAGCTGCTGCTACAAAAAAAACATCATTGTTTACCGCAAACTCGACAGCATTACATACTTGAGACTTTGCAATATCAATTTCAGCTTGCGTAAAACAAAATCTACTTTCTTCTATGCCAACAGTCATTTCCAACAAGTAACAATACCAGCTTTGGGTTTCCTGAAAACCTATGCTAAAGTTGGCAATAGGTTGATCATCCATTTCACCAACATACTTAATACCCTGTATCATCCTTTTTACAGATGCAATTCTGTCATGGTTGGCTATTTTTACATCAATTAAAGGGTTTTTCCACGCAACCCCAACTATACCAGAATTATTGTTAGCTTCAGCAGCAGCAATACCAGCTACATGCGTACCATGATAATGACTAAGAAGCTCTTCTTGCACATAATCTTTTACATGTATTACTTTATTTTGTAAATCAACATGGTCTTGATCAATCCCTGAATCAAGTATTACGATTGTTTGGGTGGAATCTCCCTGGGCAACATACCAGGCTTCATCGGCTCTAATAAGTGGTAACCAGCTTTGTAAGCCAGCCAGCGGGTCATTTGTCTCTAATGATGAAAGAGAAACACCAAAATTCATTTCTACTTGTTTTACATCAGGTTTATTCCTCAATGTGGTCATAATATCAAGCAGCTCTTCAATAGTATTTGGGTGAGGATCTAGCCCAATATAATACGTAGGATGTTTGCCAAAATTCACATAATAAACCTCACCTCCAATTTCGTATACTAATTCTCTGATTCTTTGTTCTGATAGACCCTCATTAAACCTAACCATAAACTCATTGAGCGGGAAATGTGTTCCCCTAACGACAGTATCTGACCAAATAGTTTTATGTGGTGGTGGATCTATGGGAAAAGAAGTTACACAGAGTTCTAAAGGGAACTCCGAAATAACGCGTCCTTTGTCTGTACTAGCTTCAGAAATAAATTTAAGACACTCCCCAGGTTGCATACCATGAGTATCAACTTGTAACGAACCTTTATATAGTCTAACACCAGTTCTAGCTAAGGTGACAGAATGGTCGGTATTTAACGACATAATTTTAACTTCTGTAACCTCTTCCATGTCTTTACCCCTTACCCTAACATGTGAGTCTAATGTTAATAAGCTGTCAACAGCTAATGCATCAACTTGCATTCTAGGAGGCCCTACTCTCAAAAGAGGCTCTTCCACTGATTTCACAATAATATTAGTAACAGCAGTTGCACTTTGTCCTGTTTCAGAAATTGTGACAGTTGTACTCAACTTATATGCACCCACAGGTAAACTGGGTATCTCTTGATTAATTTTCTTGAATTTACTCCTTAAAAGGCTTAAGGTTTCACCATTCAGATTAGGTGTCAATACAATATTATTGTGAGGTGTAATCGTTTGAATAAAGCTTAAGTTGTATAGCGTACTATCGCTAGTAGAAGTGAAGTTTATACCAAGCATTACATAACCTTTTTTACCTTCAATTATTTCAACATTTTCTGGTAACGTGTCAAGGCCAATACTAGTTTCCGTATCCACAACTTCATAATTGACATCCCAACTGAGTGACTCAGGCCCTAAAGCCTCTAGGCGATCCTGGCGAATCAAAAACGTATCAGAACTTTCTGCCGTAGCATTTGCCTGCATATCATCAAAATTTACTTGACCATCAATCACCGTGGTAAAGGATGAGTTGCTACTGACATTTGCGCTTACTTGCTCAATCGGGGTATCGCCATTGATTAGCGTTGCTTTCAGTGTATACTCAAACACCGTTCGGCTGATGCGTTGCTTGCTAAGCATATTGTATTGCATCTTAATCACTGGTTCCTGTGCATAACTAGCAATCGAAAACCCAAGCAGGAGACTGATCATAATAAAACGATTCAAAAAGAAGTGGTGGTTCATGCGTGTTTCTCCTGAGCGTCGATAAAGTCCCTGAGTGGATGTATTAGTCCTTTCCTGCGACTTAACTGGAATAATAAACCTGCACTAAGCAGTAGTATTGAAGAAGGAGTGGGTACGCTGGCCGTGGTATTGCCTAAAGTAGTAACATTAAAGCCTGAATCATAGATGTCGAACAATTGTGATCCTGACTTATTCACGCCTGACCAAATAAAATCAACACTGAATTCAGTGAATAATGACGGA
>CAZLLL010000390.1:0-3917 GCA_964560255.1 uncultured Methylomonas sp. | reverse complement strand
CCTTCCGGCATTTTTTCCAGCAATTCAGCTAAATGCTTACGTTGACCTGTAAGTGGCATGTCTAGCATTTGATTAAAATCACAGTCATAAACATAGCCTTGCCAGTCTACACTTATCAGACTTTTACACATCACCTGCCCAAGATTTTCTGCCTGGTAGGATTGTTTTAGCAGCTTTATATAGTCATCGAACTGGCCTTTAGCGAGTAATACTGCGCCAAAGCGTTGAATAGGCATATTCGTAATAGTAAACAGCTGATTAAATTGCAGATCAAAATGCTCTTTTAAAAAATCTCGATAAGATGCTTCGAGTTGTAATTGCGGCGCAGGCAAAGATGTGCCTTGTGGGTTAAAAACCAGGTTTAATGTTAAACCACTGTCTTGTCGACCATAGCCTAAATTATTCAGTATTTGCAATGCTTTAATCGAAGCAGTAAAGACTCCCTTACCCCGCTGTGCATCAACATTGTCTTCCAGATAACAAGGTAACGAAGCAATTACTTCGACTTGTTGTTTAGCCAAAAACTCCGCTGTCCCTTGATAGCCAGGCTCAACTAAAATTGTCGGATTACAACGATCCATCACATGTAAACCCTGCTGCGTGGCTTGTTGTACCAACCAGCGAAAATCAGGATTCATTTCTGGTGATCCCCCCGTTAAATCAAGATATTCGAGTTGATATTTTGCTGCAAACTGTAAGGCAGTCTGCATCGTCTCACGAGTCATTAGCTCAGTTCTGTTCGGACCTGCATTGACATGACAATGCGTACAACTCAGATTACACAGATAACCCAGATTCATTTGCAAAGTATTTAAACGTCCACGATTGATAGGCGGAAAATCACTATTTAACAGTAAGGGTTTAACATCACGCATGTTGATAATAATTTTTTAGTCTGAGAAAAATTTTACGGGCAGGACATCCAGAAATCGGAGCAGTTCGTATTGTTCTGGTGAGGGATTAGGCAAATTCAATAAGGTATCACGTAATGCGAGTAAATCACTGGCTTCATCAACATCGCGCAATGTAGGTAAGATTTTGATTTTACCCAGATGCTCAATTTTGCTAAAAAACTGAGCGCCAGTATCAGCCATACTGTAGACAACATCGGTCCAGATATCTTGCGCTATATTAACATTTCCGCCAACTGCCCAGAACCCACCATCAATACTGGGGGCAAAGATTAAACGAGCCTGTTCTTCTGTATAAGACAACCAGCTCGTTGCCATAAGAAGATCTGGAGTCGTCATCTGTGGTATATCTGCACCGACCAATATAACAAAATCGTATTGCGTTAAAAGCGTTTGATATATATGCGCCATGCGTTCACCCAGGCCGCCCTCTCCTTGCCATAGACAGGGCAAGTCTTGCCAGTGATCATTATTTAACGCAGCCTGCTCTGCCACGGCATAATAACCCTGAATATCTGTAAGCCTACCCAGTTCTTGAATAACAGAGGAAACTGATCGCGCTGCTGCTAAATGAAACGCTTCGGCTGTTTTCTTGCCTAATGTGTTAGCCAAACGCGTTTTGACTAGTGAAAACCTCGGAGTTTTAACAAATACAGCAATCGCGCCACTCATTAAGTTATTTAACAGCAAGCCGCGCCAGACTCTAGCGTTATGCTTGTATTAGGAGGTGAGCAGTCAAATAAGCCAAAGTGAACAGATTTATCACCTAGCAGTTCAAAATGCTCTGCATAGCGACTGCAATCCAGCATATCATAGGTATTACCACACACACGCAGTGGCTTACCCGTTTCAAAATGATGGTGATCATCCAGATCGAAAGTATGTGGATGCTCAGCTATAGTCCCTTTATAAGTCGCTAATTGGCCGAAATCTTCACAACGGTCTTCCAGTGGAATTTTAAATACCCTGATAGTCACTGAACGAAATTTCACCATGCCGATTTTAGCAGCTACTTCTGGATCTTCCAGCTCAATTGGACTTTCCTTAATGACACGCACATCGGGGCATCCTAGTTGCTGCATAATGCGGCGAAAATCTTCCCAATATAAAGCACCTCCCAGACACTCTCCTAATAAAACAGGTTCGATTTTAAGTGCTTGTGGAATGCGTCGATCTGCATATACATCGGAAAAATAAATTTCTCCTCCAGGTTTCAATACACGTAAAATTTCTGCCAAAACCTGTTGCTTATCCGGCGATAAGTTAATCACACAGTTGGATACAACCAGATCAATTGAGTTATCAGCAATACCTGCAGCAGCTAGGTCTTCAATATACCCTTGTTTAAATTCGACATTCGAATTCGCATAGCCATAGCGTTGAGTATGCCAACTCTGATGATTTCTAGCAATGTCTAGTTGTTCTTCGGTCATATCAACCCCGATCACTTGCCCAGACTCACCCACTAAACGTGACAGCAAATAACAGTCACGCCCCGAACCACACCCTAAATCCAGCACAGTACGCCCCTTTAACGCCGGTGGTAAAGGCGTACCACAACCATAGTAGCGCGCCACAACTTCCGGGTGTACATCAGCAAGCAAGGCACGTAAATGCCGAGGAACCGAGTCAAGTGTACAGCAGGCACTCGTTTTTAAATCCTGACTGGACTTCAGTACCTGCCCGTAATAGTTTTGTACTGATTCACTAATAGCCGTATCGTTCATGTATGCTCCGAAAAAATTAAAGAGTTGCGCAGTCTACCTTAGGCGCTGAATATATTAAATTATATAATGAGTCGTAAAGATAGAGAAATCCTTACAATAAAACAAGACGTTTTTGTTTAGACAGCCATTAAACCAGCTGATGCCTGATGCTCGACGGGGTATTCACCCCGTCCATAACGTTTATTCTATAATACAATAAACGTAACTACTCAGAAATATAAAGCACTTTAAAATCAATAGATTAAAAAATACCACCTAGTTTTCTATAAAAAACGATTTTACGTAACACATTGTTTCTGTAGTGAAATATTTTTAGGTGTTTCAATTGCAATTTCTTAAAAAATATAACGTGTTGAATTGTACATAATAAATTTTAAATTAGGGCTGAGTAGTTACCAATAAACATAAGTTTCCACTAATGGAAGAGATATGTATTTAATGCGTAACGCTTATAAACCCCGTATAAGAAAATATACTGGTGTGCATCAATTCTAAACGTTTGAAACGGGGTAAACACCCCGTCTCGCAAAGCCCACTTGTTTTAGCAACCTTTAAACCATACTCAAAATACCCAGTATGCCGCCCAGCACAAAAAGAAAAAACAGCCCGATGAAGGATAGCGCGGAGAGAAATAAAAAAAAGGGATTAACCAGTGGGCCAATGCTAAAATACTGGCCGATAATATCATCGGCAGAATTAAGCAAAGAGCGAATTTCAAATAATTTCCTGGCCTGACCGAAGAAATTCAACGCGCCTTTTTTACCAGACTTAACTGCATGCCAGCTTTGAGCTGCGTCTTCACTGACATCATCAATAAGTTCTTCTGCCACGTTAGGAATATTTTTAAGGTTTTCTAAAGCAAACCATATACGGGAAAGAATCAAGATAGGCAATAGTGTCAACCCACTGATAGCTAGGCTTAGCATTAATGCAAAATGCTGTAATTGAAAACAATAAATAAAAACCCAGATACTAGTGGCGGTAGAAATTAGTAGCAAAATACCTAAGCCATCAGCTAAATCATCAACCAGTGGCAATATTTTCTGGAATGCCTCTTTTAGCTTGTTATATGAAGACGTTTCGATTGTCATAGTTTATTTATTTTATACGCAATGCATAGGCTGATATTTTGCTTAACATAAAACAGGACGTAGAGAGCTATAAATATCAATAAATACCAGAAAGAACATAAAGTTTACCAAAGAAAAGACGTAACCGTTCAGTTCCCCCTTTGTAAAATGAGGAATTAAGGAATGGAAATTGAATAAGTTGTGCAATT
>CAZLLL010000389.1:0-3923 GCA_964560255.1 uncultured Methylomonas sp. | reverse complement strand
TTTTTTGTGATTTTTTTACTTTAGAACAAGTTTTAAAAATTTAAAGTGTATTGGCTTAAACCTCTACAATTTCAAAATCATGACTCATTGCAACTGATTTTTCTAGCATAATCGAAGCTGAGCAGTATTTTTCAGCAGATAGTTTAATAGCTCGCGCAACAACCGCCTCTTTTAAATCGGTCCCGGTAATAATGAAATGCACATGAATTTTAGTAAACACTTTAGGAATCGTCTCCGCTCGTTCAGCTGTAATTTCTGCAACACAATCCGCAATGTTTTGTCGTCCTTTTTGTAAAATTTGCATCACATCAATTGAGCTACACCCTCCCATCCCTAATAACAGCATTTCCATGGGGCGAATACCCATATTTTTTCCACCTATCTCGGGTGGTCCGTCCAGAACAACCGCATGACCACTTTCTGACTCACCCACAAACATCATTCCGTCTACCCATTTAACACGTACTTCCATTAAACATCACCTTCTGGTTGATAAAACAGCCAGATTAGCATACATTGGGGGCCATGTATTACAAACCTGAAAAAATAAACTATGTTAATTAATTCCTTATCTGCATTTTTTGCCTTTACTTCCTTAATAAGCCCATTAGAGGCAAGTATAATTCTGGGCGTAACGGCGTATATCGTTTTTATTTTAACACCGAAGCAAGATGCTATTGAAAGTGGTTCCTTCGAATTAACAAAAACCAGTCATGATAACGCTAATTTTTATATGTATTTACAGTCTGCCTGGCTAGGCAGGCAATCATTATTACTCACTTTTTTACCTTTTTTCATTATATTAAATAGTGCGTTATGGTACGCTGATTATCGTGTTGATAACGGAAAATATACCATTGCAAGCTGGCTAACCATTCTGGTTATTCTTGCATTACCTGTCTTCTGGTGGACTGTTTCTGTCTGGCGCTGTTCTGTCCATGCTAACCGTTTATGGGCAAGTACGGCACGTTTTTTTACTATAGCCGTGTATTATGAATGTATACTGCGCCTCATTATCGCCTACTATTACCCACATATCTGGTTTGATTGCCAGCAATTGATTATGGAGTTAGGGGATTGTATTTAACTATATTTTTCCTATAACAGCGTGTGGGGGTATTTCCCCAGGCTATTGCAATCATGTATTTTATGCTTTAGTTTTATTCCCGAATGCAGAAAACTTGCTACGCTGTAGAGCGGACTTTAGTCTAATATTACTCCGCTCTACAATGCTCTAGCTATTCAACAACAGAATCCACAGCGGCCAGCATCTTTTGTAACTCGCCTTGACTATGTAAACCCATGATAATATCACACCCTCCTACGAGATCACCTTTAATATAAAGCTGTGGGTAAGTAGGCCATTGCGAATATTCTTTTAATGCCTCACGAACTTCCTGATCTTCAAAGATATTAATATACATAAATTTTGCATGACATTCCTGCATAGCCTGAATGACCTGCCCTGAAAATCCACACTGTGGAAAATCAGGTGATCCTTTCATATATAAGACCACTGCATGACTGCCTAATTGATCTTTAATTCTCTCTACTGCATCCATAATATTTACTCAAAAAATAAAAACCTAGTAATTTTATCAGGATTTATCCAACAAAAAAAGTATCACAAGCAATCAATTATTACTTGCTCATTAAAATCAACAAAACTATAATTGACGGTTTTTCAAAAAGGTACTGAGGATAAGGTATCCTCCTTAGCTTTGTATTATAAAGACCACTATGAGCAGTCATATTATGCCCACCTATGGGCGGCTAGCTGTCACTTTCACTAAAGGTGAAGGTGCATGGCTCTGGGATCAAGATAATAAGCGTTATCTGGATGCACTTTCAGGTATAGCGGTGTGTAATTTAGGCCATGCACATCCCGCTGTGCATAGAGCTATTTGCGCGCAAAGCCAGCAATTGCTGCATACCTCTAATTTGTACCACATTCCTCAACAGGCAGAACTTGCCACAAAACTGTGCGCACTGAGTGCGATGGATAATGTTTTTTTCTGTAATTCTGGAGCAGAAGCCAACGAAGCGGCGATCAAAATAGCGCGTTTATACGGTCAGCAAAAAAACATAGCCAATCCTGCGATTATCGTTATGCAGCAAAGTTTTCATGGACGTACCATGGGCACCTTATCTGCAACAGGCAACCCAAAGATTCAGGAAGGCTTTGCTCCTTTGCTGGATGGTTTTTTGCGTGTTCCCTATAATGACATTGCTGCAATTGAAACGGCATTAGCACAGCATAACAATATCGTTGCTATATTAGTCGAACCCGTACAGGGCGAAGGAGGGGTCAACATTCCTGCCGATGACTATCTGAATAAAATTCGTAGCTTATGTAATCAGCACGATATTTTAATGATGCTAGATGAAGTGCAAACAGGAATTGCCAGAACAGGAAAATGGTTTGCTTTTCAGCATAATAATATTATTCCTGATGTGTGTACGCTTGCTAAAGCCCTCGGCAATGGAGTGCCTATTGGTGCCTGCATGGCAAAAGGCAAGGCCAGCAAGCTATTAACCGCTGGTAAACACGGGTCAACCTACGGCGGAAACCCTTTGGCCTGCTCTGCTGCATTGGCAGTATTAAATACAATAGAAAATGAACAATTATGTCAACAATCTGCCGAAAAAGGGTGCGCAATAATACGCGCTTTTACTGAGCAGTTAAAAAATAACACCCATATTGTAGAAGTGCGTAACAAGGGCATGATGATCGGCATTGAGCTTGATGCGCCTTGCACTGAATTAGTCGCTCTTGCATTAGAGGCGGGTTTGCTGATTAATGTCGCAGATGAAAAAAACATCCGTTTGCTGCCCCCTCTCATTATCACTGATGAACAAATTGAATTGCTGGTGAACACTTTGTCAGCATTAATTAAAAATCATACACAATAATAAAAAATACTATGATGAAACCTAGACACTTTATCAGCCTACTGGATCTATCAAGTACCGAATTACGGGCATTAATTCAGCGTGCAATCGCGTTAAAAAACTCGCGTAACTCAGATTTTCAACCCTTAAAAGGTCAAGTTCTAGCAATGATTTTTGAAAAATCATCCACGCGCACACGTATTTCTTTTGAAACAGGTATGAGCCATTTTGGTGGTAATGCCATATTTTTATCACCTAGAGATTCTCAACTCGGACGCGGTGAACCTATCAGTGATAGTGCTAAAGTTATCTCCAGTATGGTTGATGGAATTATGTTACGCACGATTGATCATGCCACTGTCACCGAGTTTGCAGAACACTCTAGTGTCCCGGTTATTAATGGCTTGACAGACCTATTTCACCCCTGTCAATTACTGGCTGATATGCAAACCTATTTTGAACATCGCGGCGATATTAAGGGCAAAACAGTCACCTGGGTAGGGGATGGAAATAATATGTGCCACTCTTATATCAATGCCGCAATACGGCTGGATTTTAACTTAAAAATTGCTTGCCCTGATGGTTATCTTCCAGATGCTGATATTGTAAAATCTGCTGGAGAGCGTGTTAAACTGTTTGATAATACACAGGAGGCAGCCAAAGAATCTGATTTAATTGCCACAGATGTCTGGGCAAGCATGGGGCAGGAAGAAGAACAAAAACAACGTGAGAGTGCCTTCAAAGACTTTCAGGTTAATCAGGATGTTATGTGCCAGGCTAATTCAGATGCTTTATTTATGCACTGTCTACCAGCCCACCGAGGCGAAGAAGTTTCGGCAGATGTCATAGATGGCAAACAAAGCGTTATTTATGATGAAGCAGAAAATCGTCTACATGCACAAAAAGCATTGCTAGAATTGCTAATGTATACATAAATTCGTTAAACTACTCACTAATATTCAATGGTAAGATAACTCGCAATCAATAACCTACCCATATTGCGCAGGATTTTTGTTTGTCTTCAAGGCATA
>CAZLLL010000388.1:0-3937 GCA_964560255.1 uncultured Methylomonas sp. | reverse complement strand
GTTTTTTATAAATCTGCCTATAAGATAGAGTTATAGGTATCTACTTTATATTCAAAGGAAACGTTAAAAAGTCTTAGCTTCTTTTGAGTACCCGCAATAGCTAAAGCTATTGCACTCCTGCAACACCCTATTGTGAATAAACGCCAAGATAAAAGCTTACGAAATAGTTTATCAATGTCTTATGACTGATTGTAAAGTAATGGCAGTGACAAGAATTCATAGCACTTCGCCTGGCATTATTATGATTTATAAGAATTTTTTTATTGATATCACAGTTGCATGAAAAGCTACTGTCCAATATAGACTTGTTCCAGTACTTTCCTCTTTTGTTAACCACTCACTACACTATGAATACAAAAAAACGACTTTTATTGAGTTTTATAATCAGCATATCCTTATTAAACGGCCACGCGTTTGCATTTAGTGACTCACCCGATACAGACTACCCTCTATCTCCACAGGAAGCAGTCCCCACACTGGCACCTATGCTAAAAAATGTTTTACCTAGTGTGGTAAATATCTCCATACAAGGGACAGTGACAGTTCAACAACATCCACTGATGAATGATCCTTTTTTTCGTCGTTTTGCACCGCAAAAACCACAGCAAAAACAAACTCAGGGAATAGGATCTGGCGTAATTGTAGATGCCAAAAAAGGTTACATTATTACTAATAATCATGTTATTGCTAATGCGGATACTATTTTTGTGACGCTACAAAACAAGAAAAAACTTAAGGCCAAATTAATTGGCACTGATGCAGAAACAGACATTGCCATTTTGCAAATAGAGGCAGATGATTTAATCAGCATTCCACTGGGTGATTCAGATCAGTTACAGGTCGGTGATTTTGCTGTTGCTATTGGTAACCCCTTTGGCTTAAGTCACACTGTTACATCTGGCATGGTCAGTGCTTTAGGACGTACTGATTTAGGTATAGAAGGTTATGAAAACTTTATCCAGACCGATGCTTCAATTAATCCAGGCAATTCAGGAGGAGCCTTAATAGATTTACGCGGTCGTTTAATTGGTATTAATTCTGCAATACTTGCGCCTTCTGGTGGAAATGTCGGAATTGGCTTTTCTATCCCTATTAATATGGCTAAAAAAGTCATGGATCAGTTACTGGAACATGGCGAGGTCAAGCGCGGCCTATTAGGTGTACAGATTCAGGATTTAAGCTCTGACATTGCCGAAGCGATGGATTTAACAGGTACTACAGGCGCACTGGTTTCTCGGGTAACTCCACATAGTGCCGCTGAAAAAGCAGGTATTAAGGCAGGCGATGTGATCATCGCTATTAATGGCAAAAAAATAACCGGGGCAAGCTCTTTGCGTAATAATATCGGATTGAAGCGTGTGGGTGAAAAAGTGAAAATTAATTTTTACCGCAACAAGCAACGCAAAACAGTGACTGCAAGAATTGGCGGTTCAAACCCAGGACAGATCATTGCTTCATCGACTGAATTACCGCTATTTAAAGGAGCCACTTTAAAAGAACTGAGTAAGAAACAACCTTATCAAGGCACTTCAAAAGGATTATTAATTACTCATGTTAAGCCTAATAGCCCAGCTGCTCAAGTAGGATTAATGGATGGTGACATTATTTTGGCTGTTAATAAAAGAAAGGTTGCTACAATTGCCGACTTAAATAAAGCATCGTCCCTGTCACGTAACCAACTTTTAATTCATTTACAACGCGGACAAAACTTCTTATATCTTGTTATAAAATAGCTATGCGAGATAAGATATTCCTACTATAGCTTATTCTATAAGGGTTTTAGCCTTTTTAAAAAGTGTACCTTACATTGAGTGGGTCTATTGTCTGTTTTTTTATATTAAAAATACATTAATTATTAGAGTGTTATGGAAAGACGTATAAATAATAAAAATATAACATTAGAAATCAGGAATTTTTAATTATATGTAACACATTGATTTTAAATTACTATATATAAGTCATTGAAACCTAATAAGGTTAGTGTAACCATTTGTTTTAAAATCAAAAGTTAATCGAAAAATATAAAACCATACCCGCTCAATGTAAGTGTACGGCAGTGAATGCGAGATGGGGTATTCACCCCGTTTCAAACGTTTAGTGCTGACACACACGAGTATATTTTGTCATATAGGAAGTGATAAATCTCAGCAATGAAATAAATATCTCGTCTTTTAGTCGGGCTTATATTTATTGTGTGCGTCATAATAAACGTTACGGACAGGGTGGATACCTCGTCCAGCACTAGAAAAAGACCAGACCCTTCATTCTCTTCATGTTCTTCATGGTGAGAAATTAATTTCAATTTGGCGAAGGTATTGTACTAAATAATATTACATTGGAATGGGAATTGAATAAGTTGTGCAATTATGACGCAGTATTTTTGTTTGCCTTCAAGGCGCGGTAACAGGTGCATAGCTAGCTACGTAACTGTTTCCGCAACGCAGAAGGCGAACAAAAAGACAAGTCAGAATGCACAAGTTATTTGATTCCCATTCCATTAATCCCGCCCACCTTAAGTCATTATTATGTTAAATATACAACAGATTCCAGTTCTTAATGATAACTATATTTATCTTATTCATGATGCCCAATCGGGCGAAACAGCCGTTGTCGACCCAGCCGTTGCAGACCCAGTATTAAGCCTGCTTAAACAGAATAACTGGCAGCTCAGTTATATTTTTAATACTCACCATCATTCCGACCATATCGGTGGTAACTTATCTATAAAAAATCAAACTGGCTGCAAAATAGTGGGGTGTGCAGCCGATCAGCAACGTATACCTGGCATAGATATAAAGCTCTCCGAAGGCGACACATTAAGACTTGGCACGTATACTATTCAGATTATTAGCTGTGCTGGGCATACAACTGGACATATTGCTTTTTATATTGCAGATGCAGAGGCACTCTTCTGTGGTGATACACTTTTTGCCATGGGATGTGGTCGTTTATTTGAAGGCACCGCAGCACAGATGCAGCAATCGCTCAGAAAGTTTACTGCCCTGCCCTCAAATACTAAAATCTACTGCGCCCATGAATATACTGTGAATAATGCGCAGTTTGCATTAACAGTAGAACCTGACAATTCAGACTTACTTAGTACTATAAAACACATTAAACGCTTAAGGTCTAATAACCAGGCTACCGTACCAACAACATTAGAACAAGAGCTTGCCACTAATCCGTTTTTACGTACCAATAGCGTTGGTATAAGAAAAACACTGCACTTGCACGATGCGTCTGAGCTCGCTATTTTTACCGAATTGAGAGCAAGAAAGAATTGCTTTTGATTGAGTCCTTGCTCATCCTATATAAGGGTTGGTAAAAAATCACAAAAAAACTTTACTTATTAATGAGAATTGCTATCATTAACATATATATTAATAAAAGAGGTTTGTATGTATATCTGTGTTTGTAAGGCAGTCACTGATTCACAAATTAAAACAGCGATTGATAATGGCATGAATACACGCAAAGCATTACACCAATGTCTAGGTGTAGGTTCAGGCTGTGGAAAATGTAATCGTCACGTTCGTGAGATGATTAGTAAAATTAATGTGCCAAGTAATGAAATTCCGGTTATGATCTAGTTTTTTAACTACGTTAGGACTGTATTACGCAAGGCGACACAAAAGTCATTGGCTACCTGAACAGAGAATTAGGGAGATGGAAACACAATTAGAACTGATTGCAAAAGTAGGTATAGAAAATTATCTACAAACCCAAATGTAGTCAAACTGCTCTAGCATAATATTCAACTACAAAAGACTTTCGCGAGATGGGGTATTCACCTAGGCTGTCGAAGCCCCATAACCTATATGGTAGAGTGCTTTTAAATTCAATGCCTTAAAGTTTTTTAAAATGTAAAATATCGAAAAAAATAGGCTCTTCAACCCCTATTTATTTTACCATTTACCATAAATCAATGACTTATGAA
>CAZLLL010000387.1:0-3959 GCA_964560255.1 uncultured Methylomonas sp. | reverse complement strand
ATAATCCGTCCGTTCGTCGAGCGTTGCTAGCAGGTCAAGAGCTCCGCCAACATAAGCTCGGATAATCGGATGATCGCTGCATTCGCCGGAAGATGAATGACAGATGTCAGAAACCTGCTTCATCGTAAGCGCGAGAGTGCTGGGCGTATGCAGGGATAATAACAGGGTAATAAGGCTGGTTGCGAGAAAACGAACTTTCATGGGTATAATCCTCTTGATATAATTACTGTAAAACAGTAATATATTACCTCAAAACAACTATGTCAAATGGAGTTTATATGACTCGACAATTTTCTCGATTAATCGCCTTGGGCTGTATGGCTATACTAATTACGGCCCCCTTTATCGCTCTGTATTTCCTGATCAATATTGAGCTATTTACTACCATGGCCAGAAGCAATTTAAGCCTGCCGATACAATGGCAGACCGTCTCTGGCATTCAGTGGTACAGCTTGTGGCTGTTGACCGTCTTTTATATTGCCACCGGTCTGGCTGGCCTCTACTTTTTACGCCGCGCGTTCTCCAACTTCGCGAAAGGACAGCTTTTTAATCACAGTAATAGCCGCGATCTACGACTGTTTTCAATCTTGCTGTTTGCACAGGCACTTGCCAAGCCCTTGTACTTCTCTATTTCCAGTATGCTGTTATCAATGAACCATCCTGCTGGCCAGAAAATGCTCTCTGTTTCCTTTGGGAGTAATGAAATTAAAGTGATCGCACTGGCCATGATACTGTGGGTAATGAGTGATCTATTAGTTAGAGGCAGCAAGCTCGAAAGCGAAAACAAGCAGTTTATCTAGGGGATCTTAATGCCTATTATTGTTAACCTGGATGTCATGCTGGCTAAACGTAAGATTCGCGGTAAAGAACTTGCCACTGAAATTGGTATTACAGAGCAGAACTTATCGCTGCTGCGCACTGGTAAAGTTAAGGGCATGCGTTTCTCCACACTGGAGAAAATCTGTCATGTTTTGGAGTGTCAGCCAGGTGATATCCTCGAATTTGTTCCGGACGATGGTGGTGTATTCTATTGACTGTTCATGAGTATCCACTTCTCAATCGACCAAATATGATCCGTTAATCCTACCGACATCGTGAGTGTTCGAATTATTTTTTTCGAACCATTTTGTATCGCTAATGTTCGTATAGGCCAACAAAAATTTGTATCCTGTTTAAATTCCCTAGTAACTCTAAATTATGAAAACAAAATATTATTTCATTTCAATAGATTATGTTTTTACATTGACTCTATGACCGAGTTTTACCAGGGAATTTAAACAGGATACGGATAAATTTTCACCCTGAAGAACATAAAGAGAATGGAGGGCTTAGCCTTTTCCTTCATTTACTGTAACAACTCAGGCCATTGTTTCTTGGGCTGTAGGGATATTTGTGGCCTAAAAAGTAGCTAAGGAATGGGCACGAAATAAGTTGAGCAACTGACGCAGAATTTCTGTTCGTATTCAAGACGGACAAAAAAATCCAGTTGCTCAACTTATTTCGTGCTCATTCCTAAGTTGGTAGCCCTTATTTTAAATATAATAAATGACTATCAGTTCTGATAAGTGGTTTAACTAAAGTCTGTGAAGGTAACTCCCCGAAATGTTTTCTGTAAATTTCAGCGAAGCGGCTCATATCATAGATTCCATACTGAAAAGCGGTATCTGCAATGGATATTTCACCGGTATGCGACGATAACAGAATACGCCTGACTGCATGTAAGCGCAATTTTTTAATAAAACTCACCGGTGTTATATTAATATGTTCTCGAAATGCATATTCCAGAGTACGCTGACTCACGCCTGTCTTACTGCATAATTCTGGTACGCTAAGTGAAGATAAATCTGCACCGCGTAAAAACTCTAGCGCCAGTTCAAATCCTTGCCGATGTTTTTGCCGAGATTCTAATGCAGAACGTTGTAATGGTAATCTAACAACTGTTAGTAATTTCTGTAGCAATTCTTCTTCTACTGAACGTAAAACTGAACTTCTTTGAAAAATATCAGGATGTAGCTGAGCATAGCTAAGTAGTTTCAACAGCCACTGGGTAAAAAAATTGAGAGCCTGTGTATGAATAGGTAATTGACGCCTTGACGCTGCTTTCTTTAAGGTAATGAACTGTTCTCTCGTTAGCATTTTTTCAAGAATAGCAAGTTTAATTAGGACGACAATATGGGCCTGTCCTGCATCAAATATGACATCTAATCCTCCAGGAAGGCTAGCCGGTAATATATCTGGTGTGAAAGGAGTATTCCAATATAAAGACTTACTGCCTAAGTTTAGAGGTATGGTGAAACCAAACATTTTAGCTGGGGTTAATCCCTGCACTTGCATTGCAGAATTATAACTCTCCTTATATAGAATGATTGAAGGTGTCATCAGAAAACTTTTTTGATGTTTGAAAGGATTTCGATCTATTGGTTTAATCATAACCTCCCATGGCTGAGAAATCAGTTCTAGTTCAGAAGGCTCCAATACTTCTATTACACCCGTATTTGTAGGAGGGGGGATTGCATTCATTATATTTTTTTTCAATTTGCGAAAAATACATACCGATGTTAACTATTATTGATCTAAAATCGCAAATAGAGTAATGCATCATTTAAAGATAGTAAAGCCTTATTTAAAATAATGTACTTTTTTCAATGAGGTCTGAGAGTCCACTGAGAAAATTTTGTGTTGGGCAATATAAATCAAGTGTTTGCACTACCAGTATGAATTACTCTAAGGGATGGGAATGTTGTCGTGTGCATTTGACGTGGGATTTTTGTTTATCTAGGAGGTGCGGGTTGTAGCTCTAGCAAGTTACGTAACTATTTTCGCAACAAAAAAGATAGACAAAAAGACGAGTCAAATTAGCAAGTTATATTGTCACATTTCTAAATAGTTAATAATAACAATAATGCACTCTGGGATTAAATCAGTCTCGACTAATACGATCTCAAAAGTCTATAGAAATAACAGTATATAAGTTTGGAGAATAATATGACAGGTTTAACTGACTTGGTAGGTGTCTTAATAAACTGTGGCATGATAGCGTCTGGAGACACACGTATCGTTAATGCTAAGGGGGCAAGTGGTCTTGGGATGTTGAGTGGGCTGCTGCCACAACATCCTGATGAAAGTAATACGAATTACACCAGAACTAGAACTAATATTAAACCGAGCTTAAATATGTTCGGCTCGCTGAATAAATTAATTACAAATGCACTTGGGATAAAACAAAGCTCTTTCTCGGGATGCAAGTTGGCATCAGCCAGGCTTGGGATTTTAACAAATATTCTTTTTGACGGTAACTCAGATATATCTGCTAAAGAGCGATCGCATGGAGGGGAAGCCATGGCCTTATTGGTAATCCTGGCTTTTCAGGCCTTTAAAAATATACACAGGCAACCTGCAGGAATGCGAGCAGCGGTAGGTAGCAGTGAAATATTATTAGGGATGCGTACTGTCGTTAATGCAGAGGAAGAAAAGCAATTGGAACAAACCGCTACTTTGATTCTTAGAGGAATGATTAGTGCGGCCAAGGTAGATAGTCAGATAGGTAATGAAGGAATCCAGAATATAATTGCTCATATAAGAGAGAGTGACAGTAGTGAAGAAATACAACTGTTAATTTTTGAAGAAATGCAGCTTCCATTGAATCTTGATAGTCTGGTTAATGAAATACCCAACGAAGCAGTGGCTGCTTTGATTTATGCTGCATCACTCTTTGCTATTGAAGTTAATACAACTGCTGAACGTGAATACCTTGAGCAATTTGTGCAACGTACTGGTCTTGATGCCGAGGTAGCACAACATCTGCAGGCTGCTGTGGGGGTGAGTTAAACTGGATTCTAAATAGTTTGTTTGGTTCTTTTCCTTTTGGCGTAAAGATCTAATTCATTAATAATCAACTTGCTACAACAATACCTTCGCCAAAGTGAAAATATTTTCATTTTGTCAAATTCATCAACATG
>CAZLLL010000386.1:0-3963 GCA_964560255.1 uncultured Methylomonas sp. | reverse complement strand
TCATACGCCTTAAAAAGACACTGGATGTAATGACTGGCAAAACTACGATGATGAGACCTTTGCTTGCTAACTAAGAAAGTGTCCACTGGAAAATGAAGGGTGCTATTAAATGTACAGTAACCGTTCAGACCCCCTTTACAAAATTCAAGACCTGACACCTTTTTTTATACGCTGAAATTCGTTTCTTAATACTATGACTGTACCTGCTTATGGTAGCTAAAGAGCTACTACAAATTTTAAAAAAAGGCGAAGACAGCCAGCAGCAATTTAAGCAAAGCGTAAGCAATATAAATGCTCTCGCAGCAGAAATGGTAGCCTTTAGTAATAGCATCGGCGGTAAACTTTTTATCGGAGTGAATGATGCGGGGGAAGTTGTCGGACTTTCTGCTGAACAATTAGCTAGCTTAAATCAACTGGTTTCAAATGCAGCTTCCCAATCCGTTCGTCCTCCAGTTAACCCTATCACAGAAAATATAATGACTGAACAAGGCATTGTTATGATGATTACTGTGTCAAAAGGGCTGAATCGTCCTTATATGGATGCACAAGGTTTTTTCTGGGTTAAATCAGGGGCAGATAAACGCAGAGTGACAGCGCGCGAAGAAATTCAGCGTATGTATCAAAGTGCGAATTTAATTCATGCAGATGCAGTACCTGTGACTGGAATGGGAATAGATAACCTAGACAGAGATTACTTTAATCAGTTTGTACTGCAACAATATGGTGATTTACCCGAAGATTTAGGTCTATCATCTACGCAACTATTGAGCAATATGAACTTAATGCAAGCGGGTGAATTTAATATTGCAGGAGCCTTATTGTTTTGCAAGGCACCACAATTCAAACTACCTATTTTCACAATTAAAGCGGTTACTTATCCAGGAAATGATATTCACCTCGATACTTATATAGAAAGTGAGGAAATAACTGGGAAGCTGGAGAATGTTTTTAAGGCTGCCCTGGCTTTTTTACTCAGGCAATTGCGACGCATACAAAACCAGCAAAATGTAAATAGCGTAGGTGAATTGGAAATCCCGCAGAGTGCACTGGAAGAGTTATTAATGAATGCATTGATTCATCGTGATTATTTTATTTCCGCACCCATTCGTCTATTTGTATTCGACAACCGTATAGAAATCATCAGCCCAGGTCATTTACCCAATAACTTAAGTATTGAGCATATCAAAAATGGTAACTCAAATATTCGCAATCCTGTTTTAGCTTCATTTGCGGCTAAAATATTACCTTATCGAGGTTTAGGTAATGGTATACGCCGCGCCCTAAGGGTTTATCCTGATATTGAATTTATTGATGATCGTGAAGGGAGTCAGTTTACAGTTATTATTAAACGCTCAACGCTTTGAAAGTGCTGTTATGCTCAATGCGTAACTGCCCATTATTTATCCCTTATGTTAAAATGAAACTTTTATCAAAAATCGTTATAGAAGAGAGTAGCAATGGCAGGACATAGTAAATGGGCGAATATTAAACATCGTAAAGCGGGGCAGGATGCAAAGCGAGGAAAATTATTTACTAAATTGATACGTGAAATTTTTGTCGCTGCAAAAGCAGGTGGCGACCCCGTCAATAATCCCAGCCTGCGTACTGCAATTGATAAAGCACTGGGCGCGAATATGAAGCGTGATACTATTGATAACACCATTAAAAAAGCAACGGGCAATATGGATGGTGTCAATTATGAAGAAGTACGCTATGAAGGCTATGGTTCGGGTGGTATAGCAGTATTGGTTGATTGTTTAACGGATAACCGTAACCGTACCGTTGCCGAAGTGCGTCATGCATTTTCTAAAGCAGGCGGTAACCTCGGAACAGACGGTTCAGTGGCTTATATGTTTAAAAAACTGGGTATTATTAGTTATGCCAGTGATGTTGATGAAGATGCACTAATGGAAGCCGCACTGGAAGCTGGGGCAGATGATGTTGTCACTCATGATGATGGCTCTATGGATGTAATGACCCATTCTGAAGATTATTTAAGTGTAAAAGAAGCGATGATTGCTACTGGTTTTGAGCCTGAAAATAGTGAAGTGATCATGCGGGCGGATAATCTGATGGAACTGGATATCAAAGATGCAGAAAAAGTATTACGCTTAATTGATGTGCTGGAAGATTTAGATGATGTGCAAAGTGTCTATTCCAATGCAGATGTCAGTGATGAGGTCTTAGCGCAATTAGAGGATGTATAGGAAAGTATAAAATACAGTGAGCAGAATTTTAGGTATAGATCCAGGTTCGCGCCTGACAGGATTTGGGGTAATAGACGATACAGCCACTGGCTATAAATATATAGCCAGTGGCTGTTTGCGTATTCAGGCGGACGATTTTCCACAGCGCTTAAAGCAAATTTTTACAGGTATTAGTGATATTGTAGAAGAATATCAGCCCGTAGAAATGGCAATAGAACAGGTTTTTATGCATAAAAATGCAGATTCAGCCTTAAAGCTGGGTCAGGCGCGTGGTGCGGCAATTTGTGCTGTGCAACTCTTTGATATTCCAGTATTTGAATATGCTGCACGTCAGATTAAACAAGCGGTAGTGGGTAAAGGTTCAGCGGATAAATTACAGGTACAGCAAATGGTTAAAATATTGCTTGGTATTACTGGTGAATTACAAATAGATGCCAGTGACGCTTTGGGCATAAGTTTATGCCATGCGAATTTTCAACAAACGCGACGGCGCTTAAAGCAGCAGGGAGTCAGTTCTTGATAGGATTTTTACGTGGTAAATTAGCGGTTAAAACCCCCCCTAGGCTGGTACTGGATGTACAGGGCGTTGGCTACGAAATAGAAGCGCCCATGACCACCTTTTATGATCTCCCTGCTATAGGGGAAACCGTGCATTTACATACTCACTTAGTGGTACGCGAAGATGCACATATCCTGTTTGGTTTTGCGACTGAAGCAGATAGGCTGATGTTTCGCACTCTCATTAAAGTGAATGGGGTAGGGCCTAAATTAGCCTTAACGATCTTATCAGGACAAAGTGCAGAAGAGTTTCAGCGTTGTATTCAGGATAATGATACCGCCGCTTTAATTCGTTTGCCTGGAGTCGGTAAAAAAACAGCCGAGCGCTTGATTATAGAATTGCGTGATAAATTGCCAACGCTGGCAGGGGAAAATGCGGATACTCACCTTGCGCAGGGGAGTTTGCCTACACCAGTACACAATACTCGACAAGAGGCGATGAGTGCTTTGTGTGCTTTAGGTTATAAAGCGCAAGATGCCAGTAAAATGGTACAGGGAATTTCTGCGGAAGGTAAAAGTTGTGAGGATATTATTCGTTTGGCCTTACAGGGAAAAGCTAAATAAGCGCTTAGGTAGGTGGGATATTTATCCTGTTCGCAATGTTTATGCTACTGTCGCCTAATATTGAATTTCAAACATTTGAAACGTGGTGAGTACCCCGTCTCGATTTTTAGTGCTTTGTTTTTTATTCATATTCTTTATGGTTGCTTAGGAATGGGAATCAAATAACGTGTGCATTCTGACTTATCTTTTTGTTCGCCTTCTGCGTTGCGGAAACAGTTACGTAGCTAGCTATACGCCTGTTACCGCGCCTTGAAGGCAAACAAAAATACTGCGTCATTTATTCAATTCCCATTCCTAGGCTGATTGCCATGAATATCCCTGCCACCTAGAGCAACAAAAAATATCTGCCGTTTCATATTCAACATTTCGCGTACAGAAATAAGCGGTACAACCATACGCAGTTGCGCGACCAATCCGTTTTGATCACTGAATAGGATTAGAATAGTCGGGGTTTGTGCCAAAACATTTTGCAGCTTATTAAATTCGCTTTGGTTTTGAAATGAGATTCGATAGCCTGTTGTTTAAGTGCATAGGAACTATTTAAAGTAAATTTTTCGTAACCGTTCAGTCCCCCTCCTTAGGGAGCTGTAAATAAATAATCGTCCAATATTGGGCAGGATTTTTGTTCGTATTC
>CAZLLL010000385.1:0-3964 GCA_964560255.1 uncultured Methylomonas sp. | reverse complement strand
CCTAAAACAGGTATCAAAATTCAGGTTCCGGTACTGATTTAAAAAACCGCTGCAAATAATACCCAGTATACGATTGCTCTATTGTTGATAAGTGTTCAGGGGTTCCTTCTGCCACAATAGCCCCCCCGCCATCGCCACCTTCAGGGCCAATATCAATAACCCAGTCCGCTGTTTTAATAACGTCCAGATTATGCTCAATGACAATAATGGTATTGCCGTGGTCACGTAAGGTGTGCAAGACATTCAGCAGTTGTTGAATATCATGAAAATGCAGGCCAGTGGTAGGCTCATCCAGAATATACAAGGTTTTACCAGTATCACGTTTAGAAAGCTCTTTGGATAATTTAACCCGTTGCGCTTCACCACCCGATAAGGTGGTCGCATTTTGTCCCAATGTAATATAACTTAAACCAACATCCAGCATAGTTTGTAGCTTGCGTGCGAGTACCGGCACGGGTTTATAGAAGAGATAGGCTTCTTCGACAGTCATCTCTAATACTTCGTTGATGGTTTTTCCCTTGTAGCGGATTTCCAGAGTTTCACGATTATAGCGCTTACCAGCACACACATCGCAGTGAACAAACACATCTGGGAGGAAGTGCATTTCTACCTTGACAACGCCATCACCTCGGCAAGACTCACAGCGCCCTCCTTTTACATTAAAACTAAAGCGACCTGGTGTATACCCGCGCGAACGGGACTCAGGTGTTGCTGCAAAAAGTTCTCTAATCGGGGTGAATAAACCGGCGTAGGTTGCGGGGTTAGAGCGTGGCGTTCTTCCTATTGGGCTTTGGTTGATATCGACAACTTTATCAATCTGTTCTAAGCCTTCGACTGAGTGACACGCTGCTGGCAGGGTTGTGGCTCGATTAATAGCACGAGCAGCAGAGCGGTATAAAGTATCGTTGACCAAAGTTGATTTTCCAGAGCCTGATACACCTGTGACACAGGTGAACAGGCCTATAGGGAAATTAACATCAATTTTTTTTAAATTATTACCTTCAGCGCAATGTACGCTAATTAGTTTTTTTGCATTGCGCGGTGTTAATTTTTTAGAGGCAGTAATAGCCAGTTTTCCTGAAAGATATTGTCCAGTAATAGAATGCTCATTATTAATCACATCCTCAGGTGTTCCCTGAGCAATAATCTGTCCGCCATGTACACCTGCGCCAGGCCCTATATCCACCACATATTGTGCTGCACGTATCGCATCTTCATCGTGTTCGACAACAATAACTGTATTGCCTAGGTCGCGTAATCTAAACAGGGTTTTAAGCAATCGGTCATTATCGCGCTGATGTAAGCCAATAGATGGCTCATCAAGGACATACATCACGCCGACCAGTCCAGCACCGATTTGACTGGCCAGGCGTATACGTTGTGCTTCTCCACCCGATAACGTATCGGCACTGCGGTTCAAACTCAGGTAGTCTAGGCCTACATTAACTAAAAATTCCAGCCGTTGCTGAATTTCGATGACTATTTTTTCAGCAATCTGGCCGCGTTGCCCAGGCAAATTAAGCGTCTGAAAAAAATTCAAAGCCTGACGGATAGGTAATTTAGTGATTTTATAGAGTGGTTGAGCGTCTATAAACACATGCCGTGCAGCGATATTTAAACGCGCACCTGCACAACTGGAACATACTTTACTGGCTTGATATTTGGCTAATTCATCACGTACAACTTGAGATTCAGTTTCGTGATAACGGCGCTCCATATTGGCGATAATACCTTCAAAACTATGCCGTTTATTACGCTTTTTTCCGCTGCCGGTAACAAATGAGAAGTCTATCGCTTTCCGACCACTGCCAAACAGTACAATTTTCCGTACCTCTTTACTCAATTCATTGAACGGTGTTTCAACATCAAAATCATAATGCTCTGCAAGTGAACAAATAATCTGGTAGTAATAAGCATTTCGCCTGTCCCACCCCCGAACAGCACCTGCGGCTAAACTAAGCTCATCGTTATGCACCACTAAGTCAGGATCAAAATGTTGTTTTACACCCAGTCCATCACAAGCAGGGCAGGCTCCTTTGGGGTTATTAAAGGAAAAAATTCGCGGCTCTAATTCTGCAATACTGTAGCCGCATTGCGAGCAGGCGTATTTTTCCGAGAAAACCAGCTGTTTGTCTTTATCATCCATGCAAACTGCAGTAGCAACACCATCAGCAATTCTTAATGCAGTTTCAAAAGATTCCGCTAAACGCAGTTTGATATCGCCTCGAATTTTGAAACGGTCAACAATAACGTCGATGCTATGTTTTTTCTTGCCATCAATTTCCGGAAGTTCATCCAGTTCATAAACAACGCCATCAATACGTGTACGAATAAAGCCTTGTGCCTGTAAATCCTCCAGTAACTGGACATGTTCACCTTTGCGGTCATTCACTACCGGAGCCAGTAACATCCAGCGTTCGCCTTCTGTTTGCTGTAGCACATGATCTACCATCTGGCTAACGGTTTGCGCTTCCAGTGAAAGTCCATGCTCAGGGCAACAAGGCGTACCCGCGCGAGCATACAGAAGTCTTAAATAATCATAAATCTCGGTTATCGTGCCTACCGTAGAGCGTGGGTTATGTGAGGTTGATTTTTGTTCAATAGAAATAGCAGGGGATAAACCTTCGATATGGTCAACATCCGGCTTTTCCATTATCGACAAAAATTGCCGGGCATAAGCAGACAGGGACTCTACATAACGGCGCTGTCCTTCGGCATAGATCGTGTCGAATGCAAGAGATGATTTACCTGAGCCCGATAGCCCAGTAATAACAATTAAACTATCCCGAGGTAGATCAAGATCAATATTTTTAAGATTATGTGTTCGAGCACCTCGTATGCTAATCGTGTCCATCATTAAGCAAGTCTGGTAACGAGTGCTTTCAGGTAGTCCTTAAAGTCATTTTTTAACTCTTTATGTAGCAACCCATGTTCTACAGTAGCAATTAAGAAGCCTAGCTTAGAGCCGCAATCATAACGTGTCCCTTCAAATTCATAAGCAAGTACCTGTTCGTCATGTAGTAAATCTGCAATCGCATCAGTTAACTGAATTTCACCCCCTGCGCCTGCGCCTGTTTTTTCTATTTTATCAAAAATTGCCGGGCTTAAGATATAGCGGCCAATAAC
The DNA here is from genome assembly GCA_964560255.1 of uncultured Methylomonas sp. GTDB lineage: Bacteria > Pseudomonadota > Gammaproteobacteria > Methylococcales > Methylomonadaceae > Methyloprofundus. The sequence goes on along the minus strand of CAZLLL010000385.1, from coordinate 838 downwards.
GGCCAGGTTGCTAGGTGCAACATCGGGATCTGGCTTTTCTACTATGGATTCAATTTTACTGAGTGCAGAGCCAAGACGTGATGTTTGTACAATTCCGTACTTGTCAGTCTCACTGGGGTCTATTCGTTCGACACCGAGAATAGAGCAGGAATGCTGTGCAAATTGCTGTACCATTTGCGTCATGCAGCCACGTTCGGCATCTTCAACCAGATCATCTGCCAGAATAACCGCAAAGGGCTCATCACCGACTATCGGTTTAGCACACAGTACCGCATGACCCAGGCCTAACGCTTCTGACTGGCGTAAAAAAACACAGGTGACGTGAGCTGGAATAATGTTTTGTACGACTTCCAGTACTCTTAATTTATCTTTCGCAATAAGTTCCACTTCTAATTCATATGCTTTATCGAAATGATCCGCTATAGAACGTTTATTTCGCCCAGTGACAAATATCATGGTATCAATACCTGCTGCAACCGCTTCTTCTACCGCATATTGAACAAGAGGCTTATCTACTATCGGCAGCATTTCTTTTGGGCTTGCTTTGGTGGCTGGTAAAAAGCGTGTACCTAATCCCGCAACCGGAAAAACTGCTTTAGTAATCTTTTGTGACATTAATGATTGATCCTTATTATGCGTGTTAAATGATTTTTTTAATTCCTGCTCATGTCCAGAAATTTATCCACTTAAAGTCGTAGGTTGTGGGTGAGGCACGAATGCCAACAAAACTCTCCCTAGTGCTGAGTATTGGGGGGCATGTTTCACCCCAATCTATACAAAAAGTTGGGCTACCAACTTAAGAGGGGACAAGCCATCATTTGTAGGGTGGGCAATCTTT
>CAZLLL010000384.1:0-3990 GCA_964560255.1 uncultured Methylomonas sp. | reverse complement strand
GATTCATACTTTAAAAGTGTAAACTACCTTTAGGGACAAATGAAAGATGCCGAATATTTTCAATAAAGCTAATTAAATACTTGAATTTCAGCTACGAGTTCAACAATCTGCTAAATTAAAATATGCAACTGTGAATCATGGTCTAGAATTAAAACAACAAATTGATATGCTGACCGATAATTTCTCTTAACTGTTTAGAAATTATCATGATACTAAAAATTATTTAACAAATGAAGTTATATCCCAAACAAAGGAAAAGTACAACAATGAATCAACAAGGCTCAGCCGTCATTATGGGAGTTGAAGCTGAACACAGCCTAGGTGCAACGCTTGCACAGTACATCGCAACCAAGGGTTTAGATATTTATATAGCAGGAGATAGTGAAGAGAAGCTGCAAATAGTTGCTGATAAGATCATCAAAAACGGAGGTAATGCAACCTGTGTGGTTGCTGATGCGAGCAACGAATACCACCTGGATCATTTATTTGATATTATTCACTTTAGCGGATCAAATTTACAACTTGCTTTTTATAATGTAAACAGAAATACTCAAGCACCTATTCTTGAAACAAAAGCAGGATCCTTTATAACATTATGGCAACAGAATTGTTTAGGTGCTTTTTTGTTTGCCAAAGAGGCCATAGATTGTATGAAAGCAAATCGCCAGGGTACACTAATTTATACCGGCGATACTGCTTCCTTGCACGCAAAACCACCTTCTACAGCTTATGCATCTGCGAAAGCAGCTTTAAGAACGCTTGTTCAAGGACTCGCTAAAGAGTTTTCTCCCGAAGGTATTCATGTCGTACATTCTATTGTTGATAGCAAGAATTCTTTACAGCAGCAGCTACCTGACTATTACAAGGCCATGGGGGCAGGAAGTAAAGTACAATTTGAAGCAATAGCCGAAACCTACTGGACTATTCATAGCCAGCACCCAAGTGCCTGGACACATGAATTAGACCTCAGAACGTTTAATGAACCTTTTTAAAAAGTTCGATAGAAATGATATAGATATTGAAGTCATCAATAACACCGTGTTTCAGATCTGATGCATGACTTTCCCTATAACTCACGGATAAATAATAAATTTGGATAAAAAACAGGTACGACGAAAAAAATTATCGTACAGTAAGCCATTGAATTAATAAAGAAATGTTTTTTAACAAATTCTTTTACAATCAATTGGTTAAATATTTCATCGCGCCTATTTATGGATCTATTTTTATATAATCAATAGGTTATAATATATTTCATGCGTCAAAGTAGCCCCCTCCCCTAACCCCTCCTTGACAAGGAGGGGGACTGGACGGTTATGCTAAAACATGTCACTCCCGCTATCCATTTTTCAGCGTTTTCTTTTGATACAAAAGGAATGTAACTACTCAGGCTATGATTTATTGGGCTGTAGCGGTTTTGGCACTTCATTCTGGATCATAAAGGCAGAGAAATAGATATTTTTTAACTGTTCAGCTGCTTTTTATGCCACAAATATCCCTACAGCCTAGGAAACAATAGCCTGAGTAGTTACAAAAGGAATACAACTATCATTATTTCCCAGAGTTAGTAAATTCAGGATAGGCTTCCATTCCACATTCTGAATAATCAACCCCTTGGTATTCTTCCTCTTCTGAGACACGAATTCCCATGACTACTTTGATAATATACCAGGTGATTAAACTTGTGGTAAATACAAAACCAAAAATGGTTACCATACCAATCAACTGTGCGATAAGTGTTGATTCTTCATTTGATAAGCAGACGGCCAATAACCCCCAGATTCCCACAACACCGTGCACAGAGATAGCCCCGACTGGATCATCTATTTTTATTTTATCTAGGCCGATAACGGATAAGACGACTAGAATACCTCCAACAGCACCAATAATGGTCGCTAAAAAAGGAGTCGGAGTTAATGGCTCAGCAGTAATCGCAACCAGACCTGCTAGTGCACCATTTAAAGTCATTGATAAATCAGCTTTTCCAAATAAAAGATGTGCAGTAAATAGGGCAGAAATAACACCACCCGCTGCTGCTGCATTGGTATTAACAAAAACTAATGCGACGGCATTGGCCTCACCTATATCAGAAATTTTAAGTTCTGAACCTCCATTAAAACCAAACCATCCCATCCATAGAATAAACATACCTAGAGTTGCCAGTGGCATATTACAACCAGGAATAGGGTGAATCTCACCATTTGGTCCATATTTACCTTGACGCGCTCCGAGTATGATAACGCCAGCCAATGCGGCTGATGCGCCACAAAGATGCACAACTCCCGATCCTGCGAAATCTAAAAAACCAAGTTGATCAAGAAATCCCGCACCCCATTTCCAATAACCTTGAATTGGATATATAAACCCTGTCATGACCACTGAAAAAGCTAAAAATGCCCATAATTTCATCCGTTCAGCGACAGCTCCTGACACTATCGACATGGCAGTTGCAACGAAAACGACCTGAAAAAAGAAATCCGCCATCATTGAGTAATAAGTATCACCATTACTTTTCAAGACATCGGCCGCAGTATGATCCTCTCCCAGTAAAAATCCTATCCCTGGCCAAACACTATTCACGGCTTCTGCCGGGTACATAAAATTATAACCACATAGCATATACATCGTACATGCAATCGCAAATAATGCGACATTCTTGGTTAAAATTTCAGCCGTATTTTTGGCCCTGACCAAACCCGCTTCCAGCATGGAAAATCCCGCTGCCATCCACATGACAAACGCCCCACTGATTAAAAAATAAAACGTATCTAACGCATAACTCAGTTCAATTAATTGATCCATCTCATTACTCCACTCTATTATTATTGTTATGGAATGGGAATTGAATAAGTTGTGCAATTATGACGCAGTATTTTTGTTTGCCTTCAAGGCGCGGTAACAGGCGCATAGCTAGCTACGTAACTGTTTCCGCAACGCAGAAGGCGAACAAAAAGACAAGTCAGAATGCACAAGTTATTTGATTCCCATTCCTATATGGCTTCGTTTCCAGTTTCACCGGTACGAATGCGAATCACCTGTTCTAGATTTGTAACAAAGATTTTACCATCACCAATTTTTCCGGTATTGGCTGCATTACTTATGGCTTCAAGTGCCTGATCCAGTAATTCATCAGAAACTGCTGCTTCAATTTTTGCTTTAGGTAGAAAATCCACCACATACTCTGCTCCGCGATAAAGCTCTGTATGCCCTTTTTGACGCCCAAAACCTTTTACTTCTGTAACTGTAACACCTGCAATTCCTATGTCAGAAAGAGCCTCACGCACATCGTCCAATTTAAAAGGTTTAACAATTGCTGTTATTAATTTCATATAAGTCTCCGTTATCTAAGAAGTTCAACTATAAACAACTAGCACACTATATGCCAACACTTAAGCTGTTGTTTTTAAAGTTCTTGGCAGAGAATCGCCCCTTAATAGCACCAACATTGTGCGCATCAAAACGAACAGCGCACCACCTTAGAGCAATTAAACTTTGATACCTATCTCACTTTACATTTTTCCTTTAAAATACAAGGATATGTATTTTGGCATACAACATGCTTATTTTTTAAATAAGTCAAGTCAAAATTTAATTTTTGAGAATTCAGTTTCAACTTAGGAATGAGCACGAAATAAGTTGAGCAACTGACGCAGGATTTTTGTTCGTATTCAAGGCGTACAAACTTAGCTCTAGCGAGCTACGTAACTGTTTGTACAACACCGAAAACGGACAAAAAGACAAGTCAGTTGCCCAAGTTATTTCGTGCACGTTCCTTAGATAACTCGCAATAAATAAGCTCCCCATATTGCGCAGGATTTTTGTTTGTTTTCCATTAGTAGACATGGCACATAGCAGGCTACGTAACTATTTCTATCAAAAAGAAGACGGACAAAAAGACTAGCAAGATGCGTGGGTGTTGCGAGTTACCTTAAATACACACGGTATGTTAAATCTGTATTTTTTGGTCTCTCAGTTTTTTATTTAGGAATG
>CAZLLL010000383.1:0-4018 GCA_964560255.1 uncultured Methylomonas sp. | reverse complement strand
AAAAGTGTTGCCCTGGTTGCAAACTATTTAGTCGTGATTACAACCTGCACCATGAATATGCCCGTGTTCTATTTCAGTTTCAGTCGCAGGACGAATAGCCATCACTTCTACATCAAATGTTAACTGTTCGCCTGCCAAAGGATGATTACCATCAATGGTGATGTCATCACCTTCGACTTTGGTAATGCTTACAAGAGCAGGGCCGCTGCTTGAGTCTGCCTGAAACTGCATACCCACTTCAACATTATCCATGCCCTTGAACATTTCTTTAGAAACTGTTTGAATTTTCGCTTCATTATACTCGCCATAAGCATCGGCAGCTTCGATAGTCACTGTCAATTTATCGCCGACTGTTGTTTCACTCAAAGCCTTTTCAAGGCCGGGAATAATATTTCCGGCACCGTGCAAATAACTTAAAGGCTTAGCACCTATAGAGCTATCCAGTTTTTTGCCCGTTTTATTTGTTAAAGTGTAGTGTATAGAAACAACAGGATTTTCAGTGTTTTTCATAAGTATTGTGTTTTTAAAAAGATAAGGATTTTGCTTTATGAATCATCACTTTGAATAGCGAGTTCAGTCAGTGAGTCAATTAAATTAGTGTAGTCTTCCAGACTATCAGTTCTAACGGTGGCATGAGCAAGCTTGCGCCCTTTACGCGCCGCCTTATCGTATAAATGCAGATGCACGTGCGATAAAGATAGCAGTTTTTCACTTGCTGGGACTTTGCCTATAAAATTTTGCATTGCTGCATAGCCTAGTGAGCTGGTTGAGCCCATAGGCATATCCATAATCGCTCGTAGATGATTTTCAAATTGGCTTGTTTCTGATCCTTCAATAGTCCAATGGCCTGAGTTATGCACTCTGGGTGCAAATTCATTGGCAATTAATGTGTTGCCTATGACAAAGAGTTCCAGTGCGATAGTGCCAACATAATCCAGTGCTGTCAGAATCGTATCAATATAGCGTTCGGCTTGTGCTTGTCGTGGGTCGTTTTGTGTGCTTTTAGCTAAGCGTAAAATACCTTTATGATGTTCATTTTCAGAGAGAGGATAATAGACGGTATCACCAGATACATTGCGACTGGCTATAATAGAAATTTCTCGCTCAAAGGGGATAAAGCCTTCTACTACAGAAGGCGCATTTTTGATTGCTTGCCATGCACCGGTTAAATCCTGTTCACTTTTTAGTAGAACCTGGCCTTTACCATCGTAACCAAAGCGCCGAGTCTTAAGAATTGCAGGGTAGCCTATATCTGGCATGGCGTGCTGTAGTTCTTGCAGGCTGGATACAGCTGCAAAAGGAGCCGTTGCAATGCCTAGGTCTTGTAAGAATGTTTTTTCGGTGATTCTGTCTTGTCCAATTGAAAGTGCTTTTGCAGGTGGATAAACAGCTGTTTTTTGATTTAGAAAATCAATGATTTCTACGGGAACATTTTCAAATTCATAAGTGATAATGTCTGCTTCTTCTGCGAACTGAGTGAGCAGGGGCATATCAGTGTAGTCACCGACCAAGTGTTTTCCAATATCGGCGGCACAAGCAATGGGGGTAGGGTCAAAAAAAATAAATTTAAGCCCTAAAGGCTTACCCGCCAGTGCCAACATTCTGGCGAGTTGTCCGGCACCTAAAATACCAATAACCATTAAGCAAGCTCCCTAGGATCTGAATTTGCGAGTACCATTTCAGTTTGCTGTTGGCGGAAAGTATTCAGTGCTGCCTTATACTCAGTGTGTTTGTTAGCAATAATCGCCGCCGCTAACAGTGCTGCATTTGCCGCTCCCGCTTTACCTATAGCCAGTGTGCCTACTGGAATGCCTGCTGGCATTTGTGCAATAGATAACAACGAATCCATACCATTTAATGCTTTAGACTGTATAGGGACACCGAGTACAGGGAGTATTGTTTTAGCGGCAGCCATGCCCGGCAAATGTGCTGCGCCACCCGCACCAGCGATAATGACTTCCAGTCCTTTACTTTCGGCTGCCTCTGCATAGGCAAAAAGTTTATCAGGCGTACGATGCGCGGAGACAACTTCGACTTCAAAAGGAATGCCAAGTTGTTCCAGTTTTTCAGATGCAAATCGCATGGTGTCCCAGTCAGATGTTGAACCCATGATAATACCCACTAATGCGACCATGTATATCCCTTTATTAAGCAAATAATACCTGCGCAGGCGCATAAATCGCTCCTGAGAAAGCAAAATTATTTTGATTATACATATATTTCTAAGGTTTTTAAATAGCTGATTGCTGTTTAGTTGCTGACTTAGGAGCGTGTGTGACATACTTGAGCAACTGACTTGTCTTTTTGTCCGTCTTCGGTGTTCACAAATAGTTACGTAGCTCACTAGAGCTAAGTTTGTACGCCTTGAATACGCACAAAAATCCTGCGCCAGTTGCTCAACTTATTTCGTGCCCATTTCTACTAAGGAATGGGAATCAAATAACGTGTGCATTCTGACTTGTCTTTTTGTTCGCCTTCTGCGTTGCGGAAACAGTTACGTAGCTAGCTATGCGCCTGTTACCGCGCCTTGAAGGCAAACAAAAATACTGCGTCATAATTGCACAACTTATTCAATTCCCATTCCTAAACTATTAGCGGCGCAATTACTGGCGCAAACAATAGCCATCCTGTGCATTATAAATAGCTGTCGGCTGATTATGTTGCCCCACCTTAGCTTGCAGAATGAATATATCGTTTGACGGGAAATTTTTGCGTACTGCCAATGCGGATCGTGCCGGTGCCTGATTACTAATATTCGCACTCGTTGAAACAATGGCTCCACCATAATATGAACATAATTGCTGAACCAATGGATGCGCACTGACTCGAACTGCGAGGGAATGATGTGAACCTTTTAAATAAACTGGCACCCAGTTTTGCGCAGGAATTACCCAGGTAATAGGCCCGGGCCAGCTGGGTATGATACGTTGCAACATATCTGGATCAGGCTTAATATAGGGTTGTAGTTGCGCAAAGTCCGATGCAATCAGAATAAGTCCTTTATGCATAGGGCGTTGTTTAATATTTAATAAATGCATAACAGCCATTTCATTTAACGGATCACAGCCTAAGCCATAGACAGCCTCAGTAGGGTAGGCAAGCAGCTTGCCCTGGCATAACGCATGGCTGGCTATACGAATTTTGAAGTGAGGTAGGTAGCTCATGTGTTAAGATTGTTTTTGTGCATGGCGGAGTATCGATACTCCGATAAGAATAAAAGGAATACTAAGCATTTGGCCGGTGCTAATCCAGAATTGGGTGTCATAATGAACCAGAGTATCCTTATAAAATTCCAGTATAAAGCGCGTGCTAAAAATAAGAATTAAAAACCAGGCACATAATCGCCCCTTTAAGTCAAAATCTGAGCTCTTTTTATATAAGTACAATAAAAATAGAAAAATAGCTGCATAGCTGATCGCTTCATAGAGTTGTACTGGATGCCGAGGAATATTGTCTAGTCTTTTGAAAATAACTGCCCAAGGAACATTTGTAGCTGTTCCGGCGATTTCCGAGTTTAAAAAATTACCAACACGTATCAGACAGCCACTTAACGATGCGGCAATGGCGGCTCTATCCAGAATCCAGAAATAATTGAAATTGGCTTTGCGCTGATAGATATACAGCGAAATTAATACCCCAAAAACGCCACCATGGCTGGCCAGCCCTCCTTCCCATATGGCAATGATCTTCTGTGGTTCGGCAAAATAATAGCCTGGATTATAAAATAAAACATGACCCAGTCTAGCGCCTATAATTGAGCCACCCATACAATACCAGAGTAAGCGATCAACATCTTCTGTGCTACCTAACTCACGCCAATAAATCCAGTGCATAAATAAATAATTACTGAGTAAAGCCAAAGCAAATAGAGCGCCATACCAATGAATGCGGATGTCTTTAAAGCTGGCTAAAACAGGATCAAAATCCCAGATAAAAAAGTCCATAAAGTGAGAGTTGTATTGTTGTTAGGGAGCTGGAAATAAATAATCGTCCAATATTGGGCAGGATTTTTGTTCGT
>CAZLLL010000382.1:0-4020 GCA_964560255.1 uncultured Methylomonas sp. | reverse complement strand
CTAATTTTACGATTATTGATTAACAGACTGGGACACGCGCAAACTAAGGGAGATGCACGAAATAACTTGGGCAACTTGCTTGTCTTTTTATCCGTCTTCAGCGTTGTATAAATAGTTACGTAGCTGGCTATGCGCCTATTTATACGCCTTGAATACGAATAAAAATGCTGCGCCAGTTGCCTAACTTATTTCGTGCACGTTCCTAAGCTTGTAGCCTATTTTTTAACCTGCGACTTAAATTAAACAGCTTTTCATGAGAATATCATTTCCCGCCACGTTAATTGAGGCTTTACAAAACACGGCTAAAGGTCATAAAAGTATTACCTATATCAAAGCCAAAAACGACGAACTAACGGTCAGTTATACTGAATTATACAGCCGTGCCTTACATTTGTTATATCAATTACAATCTGCGGGTGTTAAACAAGGTGATGAGCTGATCTTGCTGGCAGAAGATAATGAGCAATTTATAGATGTCTTTTGGGCAGCTATATTAGGAGGCATTATCGTTGTCCCACTTAATGCGGCAAGTCAAAATACCGCACAAAAACGGGTATTGTCTGTTTTTCAAAAATTAGACACCCCCTTTATCTGGACAACATCAGTTGCTCTGCAAGCCTTATTAAAATATACAGATAAGCAATGTGCCGAGGATTTAAAACCGCTGTTACAAAAGCAAGCCCTATTGGCTGAACAGCTTCTGCCAGATCAAAACCAGGCGAGTGTTGTAGAGATTACGCCGCAAGATATTGCCTTTATTCAGTTCTCTTCCGGGTCTACTGGTGAGCCAAAAGGTGTCGTCCTTTCGCATCATAATTTAATGAGCAATATACGCTCTATCCTGAACAGTAGCGAGGCGACAGAAGACGATGTCAGTTTAAGCTGGATGCCGCTTACGCATGATATGGGGATTATTGGCTTACATTTGTCACCCTTGGTTTTAAACACCGATGTTTACTTGATGTCGCCAGAATTGTTTGTGCGTAGACCTAATTTATGGCTGGATAAAATCAGTGAAAAAAGAGTAACAGTATCCGCTTCACCGAATTTTGGCTATCAACATACCTTAAAATATTTTAAACCCGAAAAACAGGCACATCTTGATCTCTCAGCATTACGCTTAATCATTAATGGCGCAGAGCAAATTTCTGCCGCACTCTGTCGTGAATTTAACCAGACTTTAAAGCCTTTTGGTTTTAAAGAAACGGTTATTTTTCCGGCCTATGGACTAGCAGAAGCCTCATTAGCTGCAACATTTTCACGACCGGTAGATAAAGTGCAATCTATTTATATTAACCGCCAGAAAATGCAAGTGGGGGATGGTATTATTATTTGTTCACCAACACAAGCAGAGAGTCTTGAAATGGTGTTATTAGGCACACCGGTGAGCGATACCGAGCTGGTCATTGCAAATGATGCAGGTCAGACATTAGCCGAACTGACTTTAGGGCATGTGTTAATTCGTGGCGATAATGTCACTCATGGCTATTATGATGATACGGTACTGACTTCGGCAACTATTAATACTGAGGGTTGGCTAGATACCGGAGATATTGGTTTTATTTATCAGCAACAACTGGTTTTGACAGGGCGGTTTAAAGACCTGATTATTGTCAATGGCCAAAACTACCATGCGTATGATTTAGAGCAGCTGTGCGAAACGTTGCCTGAAATCGGTGAACAAAAAACCGCCGCGTGTACTATACCCAGTGACAAGGGAGAGGCACTCGCTATTTTTGTTAGTTACAAAGGAGAACTCAGTGAGTTTGTTTCCATAGCGAATGCGATTCGTGCCGCTTTAGCTGTTGATGCAGGGATAGAAGTAGCAGAAGTTATTCCTGTTTCTGCATTCCCTAAAACCACCAGTGGCAAAATACAGCGTTTTAATTTATCTAATCAATATATTGCGGGAAAATATGGAGAGGTTATTGCACAAATCAAGCAATTATCAGCAATTGAAAAAGTAGCAGAGCCTGGCACTATAAATTCTATTGAACAGCAATTAATGGCAATTTGTAAAGAAGTGATTCCTGAGAGAGAAATTGCACCGAATGATGATTTATTTGAAATTGGCATTAGTTCTCTGTCTTTAACGCAAATTCACGAACGTCTGGATCAATGCTTTCCTGACCAGGTAGATCTAACCGACTTGTTTGACTACTCAAGTATTCGTGCCCTGGCTAACTATATTGAGAAAAATGCCCAGACCTAAGGAGTCGCCGTTTTGAAATTATTAAAGGCATTTATCAAGCAGAAACTCGCACCTGCCATTATTTTTGCTTATGTGAAACTATTAGAAAAGAGCTGTAAAGTACAAATCACAGGTGCTGAGCAGTTACAAATCTATATAGATGTACAGCGCCCCATGTTGCCTTGTTACTGGCATCAGCAACTGACTTTTTCCATGCATTTTTTGCAGATTTTATGTCAGCAAGGAGTACAAGCCAGTGTTCTGGTAAGTCCCTCTAAAGACGGAAATATAGGTAATGCTGTTCTAAGAAAGCTGGGCGTAGGCGTGATACGTGGTTCTGCACATCGTAGCGGAGCTGCTACCCTGCGGGATATCTACTTAGCTATTAGTCAACAAAAATATAGTGTAGGCGTAGCAGTAGACGGCCCTTTAGGGCCTGCTCGAGAAGCTAAAGTGGGGGCTATTACCTTAGCACAACTCAGTGGTGCACCTATTATCCCAATCGTCAATGCCTGTCAGCATAAAATCCATTTAAATAGTTGGGATAATTTTTTTCTACCCTTGCCTTATAGCAAGGTCAATATCCTCATTGGAGTACCGATTGCAGTTGAGAAGCGAGTCTCGGCAGAACAGATTACGCAATATCAGCAGCAATTAACTGATCAGTTAAATCAGCTAAGTGTCAAGGCTGAGCAGAAATTTGCATGATATACCATGTATACTATGCACCTTGAAGCCAAACAAAAAATCTGAACAATTTAAGCATTTTCGCTCAAAAATAGTTTACATTTTTAAATATGTCAACAGCTCAGGAATAAAAAATCTTTAGCTTTTTATGAATGCTGCACTAGCAAAACTATTGCACTTCTGCAAAAGCATCAATTTGAGCATGTTATTTATTGTACATTACCTTGGCCCGGGGGTTTGTTGTTTTTATTTTTTTCTTAAATTTGAATTCTAAATATGAAGTATGTATTTTTTTTATTATTTGTTTTATTATTTTTTTGCATTATTCTTGCTCTGGAGTTAGGGCTGAGTATTGGTATCGCTTATATAATCATCTGGTTTCTACCCGATTTTTCTTTTGAAACGGGTGTTGTAATCGGTGCTTTGTGTGGTAATTTCACCGTTTATTTCTTTTCTCAGTTTGTCTTGGGAATGGCAAATTATGAATTAAATTCGTCAGATAGAGAACGTACTATTGATGAAATATATAATGATCATCAAGAAGAGGGTGAATACCACATTTTTCCAGCGTCTTCATCTGCACGAAAAAGAAGAAGACGTAGACGTGTTAAACACATCAAGGATTCAGAAAGTTAGCTTTATTGGTAGTAACTACTATTGACTGCACACAACACGGAAAACATATAACTAATTGTTTAATAAAGTAATAATTATTTCGTCAATGGGATTTTCTTGATAATAATCTGCATTAACAGCTAATAGAAGTCACCACCGATTATTTTGCTGCTTATCAACTAAACGCTTCAAGTACTTCATATTTTGTAACCGTTCACCTACCCCTAAAATCCTAACCTACTAATTTAAATGAAAAGTATTGTTCAGTATTTTTGTGAAATTGCCGCTCATCATTTTTAAATTAAATTTTCAATGACTTACAACGTTTATTGACTGGCTTACATATTAGCCAGTCACATATAAATCAATATGTTAAGGGGGTAGGTGAACGGTTACCATATTTTCATGTGAAGTGAAAAAGCAAGAACCTCGGCGTAACCGTTCAGTCCCCCTTTTTATCAAGGAGGGGTTATAGGGGCACGGCTTTCTCATAAAAATTTGACTTGCCTAAGCATCTCCTCCATGCT
>CAZLLL010000381.1:0-4024 GCA_964560255.1 uncultured Methylomonas sp. | reverse complement strand
GTAGGTTGTGGGTGAGGTACGAACCCCAACACTTTGGCTATTGTATTTTGTTGGGGTTCGTACCTCACCCACAACCTACGCCCTTAAACGAATGGCCTATAAATATTAAGCATGTCCCGTCTTAAGTTTGTAGCCCAAATAAACCCATACCTACCCCAATCCATACGATAACCCTATAACGCAACTAGAATAATAAGTAATCACTTTCTAATTTTTTATTACTGGCCTTAATAAAAATGTAGAAGATAGCTTATTCAGGCTGTTGCTTTTTTAATTTTTGCACATTTTCCAGATTAGCTTTGTATACTGCAACAACTTGATCCACGCCTGAAGCAGTCAAGCCTCCGTCATTTCCAGCTGCTGTATAGGTCGCATAAATACCCGATGCAGACATAAGCGCGGCATTGACCATTTGCAAATCCTTACCTTCATCTTTCATTTCATTCGCAAGCGTAATAAAACGACTTGATAAGGCACTGTATTCTTGCATAGATTTTTCTGCCATATTTCACTTTCCTTTTAAATTAATGATTATTGAGTTAATTAGGAACGTGCACGACACACTTGGGCAACTTATTTCATGCACGTTCCTTAGTAACCGTTCATGTCCCCCTTTGTAAAATGGGATAAGGAGCCTTTTTCTAATAAAACCTCCCCTAACCCCTCCTTGATAAGGAGGAAAACTGAACGGTTACTTGGCATCCTTCATTTATCGGTTTACACTTTGGCAGGAGTGCAATAGCTTTAGCTATTGCTGTGTACTGAAAAAGCTAAAGCTTTTTTACTCCTGCACTGATTCAGTGCTTTAAAAGTGTAAACTACCTTTAGGGACAAATGAAAGATGTTGGTTACTTATATTATTTCGTACTCGTTTCTTAATAATCGTCCCATATCAGATATGTAAACTGAGAAATGAAAGGTGCCCTCACTTCTGCCACATAAATGGCAATGCCTGCCACAACCACCATTGCTCTGGAAAAGCATGAATCTGTAACTCCAGTAATGCAACAAGTTGACGCATTATTTCCTGTTCAGTCAAATGCTCTGCATCTATCGGTGGATAAAATTTTGCCTGCAAGCCCGCACGCGACTCAAAAACATAAAAAGGTACTATCAACGCTTTAGACCTTTTAGCAATTTTCGCGGGCCCTAATGGAAAACGCGCCATTTTGCCTAAAAAAGATAAACTAATACAACCATTTTTATCATCTGTATAAGGCACATCTATAAATAAGCCCATCACATGTTCATTCAAAGCTCGATAAATGGGCCGAGCTGAATCGCCTTCCACCAGAAATGGCCCCCCAAACCGTTGCTGCAACCAGGCAAGCTTTTTTAGTCGATATTGATATTCTTGCTCAGGCAAACCATGTTCATTAGTTTCGCCCCCATCCCGTGTAATGGTACCCACTGTCACCCCCTGTGCACGCATAGCCACACCCGCCATCCAGAAACGCCCAAAATGGCCACTACTAATAATCACATGCCGCTTGGCTTCGCGTGCCTCGGCAACGTAGTGAAAGTTTTCCAGCTGAATAAACTGGTCGAGCTGCTTTTGTGTTTTACAGGTTCTAAAAAACCAGGTATCCAGTGCTTCACGCTCAACCATCATAAAAAAGTATGCTGCCAGATGCGCTAATTCACCCTGACTTTTCTCAGGATAAACGCGATGCATTTGCTGCATAATAACATTTTTCTCTGCTTCTTTTTGCTCAGTGCTTATGCGCCCCGAAAGGCTCGCCAAACGATAAGCAACATTCTGCGGTAGATGCGCCAGAAAAGGTAATAAAAAATGGTACTTAAAACGTAAATTCACGCGGGCTTATTCCATTGGTGCGGCATACAGCAAACACCTACCTCAGTACTTGATTGTCTCACCTTAAATTTACAACAACTTGTCATAGAATCATAGACATGTGCACTTGTCGTATCCACTAGCCAGATCTCCAGACTGTATTGCCCAGATAATAAACTTAATTGAGGAATCTCATAGACTATGCCAAGCTGGTTTTTATTGCCCATGGTATATAATGGCCTATCATCCAGCACAGTGCTGACACCATAACACTGCACGCCATCATTTCGATTAATAATAATGCCAATATGCACATCATCTATGGCTAGACTGCTCTGTTTATGTGCAAGCACTTTGACTCGAAAGGTGTCTCCTGTCTGGTAAATAGCAAATTTACCTGTCTGTTTTTGATCATTCAATAAAGTGGCTTCTTCTAAATACGCCGTTAATTGAGTTTTAGACTCCGTGGCTTTACCTACTTGTTGAACAGGCTGTGCAATAGACAGTCTATTTTGCATACGTACATGGTCATTGTATAGATCAATCACTTCACTACTATCACCTTGCGCCTGTATCACCCCTTTATTTAGCCAGATGACACGTTGACACAATTCTTTCACATGATAAAGGCTGTGCGAACAAAAGACTAAAGCCTTACCTTGTTCTTTAAAGGCCATCATGCGATCCATACTTTTTTTCTGAAAATGCTGATCTCCGACCGATAAAGCTTCATCGACCACCAATATATCAGGATCTACCGATGTCACCACCGAAAAGGCCAAACGCACAAACATACCTGAAGAATATGTTTTAACCGGTTGATGAATAAAATCAGCTATTTCAGAAAAATCAATAATTTCATCTATTTTTGCTGCAATTTGTTCAGCATTTAAGCCTAACATGGCACAACCTAAATGAATATTTTCCAACCCAGTAAAATCTGGATGAAATCCTGAGCCTAACTCTAAAATGGCTGATACGCGGCCATTGACAATTAGTTTTCCTTGCGTAGGTTGCATAGTACCTGCCAATAACTTTAATAGACTACTTTTACCTGCTCCGTTATCTCCCACGACACCTAAAATTTCTCCAGGTTCACAACGAAAACTCGCACCACGTAGTGCCCAGAACTCTTCATGATACTGTTTTCTAAATACCAGCTCTTTTAAACTATCAATGGGTTTTTGATAACGCCGGTAAGACTTGCCCAGGCTCATTGCGATTAAAGCACTCATACAAAGTCCTTGGCACGTTCAATGGTTTTTTGAAAAAAATAAACGCTAAACACCAATAAGAATAATGCAAAAACAGCGACATATAATACCCCGATATCGGGCATGTCTCCTCTTAGAATTAATGCACGATAGGCATCCAGCAAATGGAATAGGGGATTAAGGTTATTGATTGGCAATAACTCGGCAGGAATCATGCTGGCTGGATAAAGTATAGGCGTTAAAAACATCAACATGGTCAACAATAAGCCCAGAGCCTGGCGTAAATCCTGAATAAACACCGATAGAATAGCTAATACATAGCCTAAAGCCATACTTAAGCATAACCTGACAAAAATCAAAAAGGGCAATAATAATATATAATAAGAGACTTGATTTAGCAGGAAATAGGCCGCGATAACAATAATCACTAAGGCAATTACCTCTGTTACAACAGTCGCTAACATAGGTACTAAGGGCAAAAAAATGACGGGTAAGGTAGACTTATGCAATAAAGAGCTATTGGCAAACAATGAATTACTCGCAGCCAGCAAAGCATCCTGAAAGGCAAAAAACGGCATCATTGCCGTCATTAGATAGAGAGCGAAATGATAAGAATTATCCATGCCGGGTATTCTTACCTTCATAATCACTGAAAATACAAACGAATATACAACTACCATCATTAACGGCTGCAAAAACAGCCAGAAAACGCCCATAACTGTTCCTTTATAACGGCTGACAAGCTCACGTACAACTAACAAACGCAAAGCATAAGTATGAGACAATATGTTTTTTACTTTGGACAACAAGGCTACCTAAACTGATTTGATAAAAATCTTCGCGATGATGCAGTAACAACACGCTATCGTGCTTTATGCTCTCTCGAATAAGGGTGTATACTTTATCATAAAAGATCCAATGCAGCGCGTATCATCAATGTAATAAACATTAATAATTATCGTTAGGGAGCTGGAAATAAATAATCGTCCAATATTGGGCAGGATTTTTGTTCGTA
>CAZLLL010000380.1:0-4030 GCA_964560255.1 uncultured Methylomonas sp. | reverse complement strand
CTTATGTTGGGGTTCGTGCCTCACCCACAACCTACACTTAAATAATAAGGGAGATGGAAACAAATAATCATCCAATATTGCGAGTCTTTTTGTCCGTCTTCTGCGTTGTAGCAACCGTTACGTAGCCAGCTATGCGCCTGTTACTACGCCTTGAATACGAACAAAAATCCTGCCCAATATTGGACGATTATTTATTTCCAGCTCCCTAAATTGAATGGCTTGGGGTTTAAATGCACAAGTTATTACCCCCATTCCACAGACTGGTTACCTCTTTAAGGCAGAAGACCTGAAAATATTATTTATTGCGCGTTACCTGAGTTCTATTATTTCTCCCTCTAGGATTATTACCTTGTTTATTGGTACCTGAACGCTGTCCATCTCTATGTCCTAGCTTAGGCTTTTTCGGTTTTTTTGGCTTCATAGGGCGTTGATTTAAGCGTGATTCAGGCAAAGAATGAACTGGGTCAAAACCATCGACTATCTCGCGTGTAAGCACCGACTTAATCAAGCGCTCAATATCAGCAAGCTGCTGAAATTCATCGGCACTGACTAAGGATACAGCCTGACCTGTTGCGCCTGCTCGTCCGGTACGGCCAATACGGTGGATATAGTCCTCAGGTACATTGGGTAAATCGAAATTAACCACTTGGGGTAACTGATCAATATCAAGTCCTCGTGCAGCAATATCGGTTGCGACCAGTATGCGAATCGCTCCCTTTTTAAATTCGGCCAGTGCTTTAGTGCGTGCGCCCTGGCTCTTATTGCCATGAATTGCGGCTGCCTGAATGCCTTCCGTTTGTAGGTGGCGAGTTAACTGGTTTGCTCCTCGCTTGGTACGGGTAAAAACCAATACCTGTTGCCATTGATGATCTTTAATTAATTGTGTCAATAAAGCAGATTTTCTTTTTTTATCAACAGGATAAATACACTGCTTAACTGTTTCAGCGGTGGTATTCCGTGGGCTGACTGAAATTTCAACCGGGTTATGTACAATAGTTTTCGCCAATTGACGAATTTCATTGGAAAACGTAGCAGAAAAGAGTAGATTTTGGCGTTTTTTAGGTAATTTAATGAGTATTTTTTTTATATCGTGGATAAATCCCATATCCAGCATACGATCCGCTTCATCTAAAACCAGAATTTCCAGTTGCGTAAATTTAACAGCATTTTGATTGTATAAATCTAATAAACGCCCAGGTGTCGCCACTAAAATATCTACACCTCTACGTAAA
This sequence comes from uncultured Methylomonas sp., assembly GCA_964560255.1. Taxonomy (GTDB): domain Bacteria; phylum Pseudomonadota; class Gammaproteobacteria; order Methylococcales; family Methylomonadaceae; genus Methyloprofundus. The sequence goes on along the minus strand of CAZLLL010000380.1, from coordinate 2,798 downwards.
CGTATCATTTGCGGATTTATCTTTACGCCTCCAAAAACGACAGTAGAGCGTAACGGTAAATGCTTACCATAATTGGAGATACTTTCTTCAATCTGAGCGGCAAGTTCACGCGTGGGTGTTAATATTAATGTACGTACCTGATTGGCATTAACGTGTTTGCCACTGGATAAAAGCTGCAAAATTGGTAGAGTAAACCCCGCAGTTTTACCGGTTCCTGTCTGGGCAGCGGCCATAACATCATGACCTGCTAAAATAGCAGGAATGGCCTCAGCCTGAATCGGCGAAGGTGTTTCGTAGCCCTGCTCGGCAACAGCTTTAAGAATGTCAGGGGATAGGTTTAAGGCGGCAAAGCTCATTGCTTGTCTCTTTGATTTAGTGGGATTACAGATAAGTGGAGATGTAGTCTACAGCAACTTAGTGTTAAGAGCCATTATTAATGTATTCGCATTAACTATATTGATAGCACGCATAGGGTTTAATCAGGGTTTTTTGATGTTATTGAAATCAAGGCGCGTAGAGCAAACTTTAATCCGCAATTCGCCATATTATCTCAGGTAACCGTTAAGCCCTTTGGTAAAATGGGAGTTGAGGAGACTTTTTCTAATACCTCCCCCTAACTCCTCTTTGATAAGGAGGGGGACTGAACGATCACTATCTCAGACATTGCGGGCTAAAGTCCACTCTACACAGTATAATATCATCTTTTAAAATTCCTTAGATAGGTCTCTATGAAACTAGCACTTTTAGCTGGTACTCAATCGGGCTGTGGAAAGACCACCGTTATGCTGGCTTTATTGCAATACTTAAAAGCTCAACAGTATAATGTAACGTCTTTTAAGTCAGGCCCGGATTTTTTAGATCCCTTGTGGCATCAGGCAGTAACCGCTAAAGTATCTTATAATATCGATACTCGTATGGTAGGTATTGAGCATTCTGTACAGTTGATTTCTCAGCAAACGGTGGGTGTTGATTGTGCACTGATAGAAGGTGTTATGGGCTTGTTTGATGGGCGTTCGGGTGTCGGTGGTAGTGGTTCTAGTGTAGAACTGGCTAAAGCATTGCAGGCAGCTGTTTTTCTGGTTATTGATGCAAAGGGCATGAGTGGCTCAATTGTTCCTATGGTCAGTGGCTTTGTTGCCTATACGCAAGACATGGGGGTGATGATTGCAGGGGTTATTGCAAATCGTGTCGGTAGCCAGCACCATGCGGGATTATTGAAAGATATTTTAAACGAGTATAAGCAACCTCCTTTAATTGCCTGGATGGAAAAAGGGGCACCCGAATTACCTGAAAGACATCTGGGCTTAGTAAAACCTGATGAAGTTAAGTTGCCAAATTTTCTGCCTTTTTTTCATATTGAAGCAGATAATTTGCTTGCGTTATTTTCCGATACTTTATTTGCGCAACATAAACAAATAACAGGTGGGTTATTTAAACATAAAAAAATTGCAGTGGCTAAAGATGCCGCCTGTTGTTTTATCTATCCTGCAAATCTGAATTTTTTGCAACATCAGGGTGCAAAAATATTATTTTTTTCACCTATTGCCGGGGATAGCGTTCCTGAAAATGCAGACGCACTGTGGCTGCCAGGAGGCTATCCAGAGCTATTTGCAGAGCTATTATCGCTATCGCATACCTGGCAATCTCTGCGACAGTTTGTGGACGATGGAAAGCCCGTCTTAGCTGAATGTGGTGGTGCGATGCTATTAGGTGAAGCGTTGCTTGATCATGCGGGTAAGCAATGGCCTATGGCAAAGGTATTGCCCTATCGCTCTATTATGCAACACAAGCTGGCATCCTTAGGCTATCGCGAAGATACGTCAGGAATGCGCGGACATGAGTTTCATCATTCGACAAGAGCAATATCAAAAGAGATAGTCCCTTGTTTTCAGCTAGAGAGAGGAGATCAAGGCATTCGCTATAAAAATTTACGCGCATCCTATGTGCATTGGTATTTTGCCAGTGCGCCTGAAGTGATTGCCGAATGGTTGAATGGAGATTAAATGAAAGAAAGAGAACGCCGACAAGGCATTGTTTTAGTCAATACCGGCGAGGGCAAAGGTAAATCTTCAAGTGCCTTTGGTATGGTATTTCGTGCTGCTGGCTGGGGCATGAAAATCTGTGTAATTCAGTATATCAAAGGCAAATGGCAAACGGGCGAACAGAAGGCAGCAGAGAAATTTTCTAATATAGAATGGCATGTTTTAGGCGATGGCTTTACCTGGGATACTAAAAACCCGGAACAGGATATTAAAACCAGCCGAGAGATCTGGGAATTCAGCAAGCAAAAAATCCTCTCAGAAGCGTTTGATTTTGTATTATTAGATGAAATAAATTATTGTTGTGGGTATCACTGGATTTCAGGGCAGGAAATCGCTGATTTTATCACTGATGAAAAGCCACCATGGATGCATCTGGTACTTACTGGGCGAAATGCTGCGCCTGAAGTGATCAATGTAGCACATACTGTGACAGAAATGACCAAGAGAAAACATGCCTACGGGCAAGGTATTAAAGCTGCCCAGGGTGTGGAATTTTAGCTGTTCATGTCAGCCAATAGCCAAGTAACCGTTCAAATCCCCCTTTGGAATGGGAATTGAATAAGTTGTGCAATTATGACGCAGTATTTTTGTTTGCCTTCAAGGCGCGGTAACAGGCGCATAGCTAGCTACGTAACTGTTTCCGCAACGCAGAAGGCGAACAAAAAGACAAGTCAGAATGCACACGTTATTTGATTCCCATTCCTTTGTATAATTGTATAATGGGTGCAACCCACCTTCCGCTATCCTGCCTCCCAC
>CAZLLL010000379.1:0-4065 GCA_964560255.1 uncultured Methylomonas sp. | reverse complement strand
ACTTAAATTTGATGCGCAAAAATCTTGATATGAATAATTTTCCTTTTAGAATAATTTACCCGTTAATATGTTTATTAGCAATTTTCCCCTTTGCAAACTCTGTAGCCGAAAATGTTGATGATTTTGGTGTCTGGGGGGCCATTCAAGGACAGGGAAGTTTTGTTAGTGAAGATACTGGAGGGAGTAAATGGCAGTGGTGGATGGAAGGACAGGCACGCTGGTTTGACAACGCGAATCATTTTGGACAAAGCTTAATCCGACCGGGTGTGGGTTATAAATTATCTGACCATATCAGCGTATGGCTGGGTTATGCCTGGGTGAGAACACACCCAGAAGGACGAGAACACACAGACGAACATCGAATTTGGCAACAGTTAAGCTGGAATAGACGATATGACTGGGGAAAACTTGCCACACGTACCCGCCTGGAACAGCGTTTCCTGAATATGGGGAATGATGCGGGCTGGCGCTTTAGACAGCTATTAAAATATACCTACCCCTTACTTTCTGAACAGGTTTATCTCTCTTTATGGGATGAGGTCTTTGTTAACATTAATAATACCGATTGGGGTGCAAATAGCGGTTTCGGACAAAATAGGGTTTTTGCAGGCTTAGGTTTTTTCGTTGACACTAAACAACACTACAGATTTGAATTAGGGTATATTAATCAATTCGTCAATCTCGAAAACCGGAATAATCGCATGAATCATTTAATTTCAGCTAGTTTTTTTATTCGTTATTAGGGCTTTGAATGAGACGGAATATGCACTCCGTTTCAATCGATTAAAGTCTGAGTACAACATGTAATATCATAAATCTTAAACGTTATGGACGGGATAAAAATCCCGTCCAGCTTAAGGCCTTAAATACGCTTGGTTAAAAGAAAAGTGCCAACGCTTAAAGAAGCAAATAGGCTATGGAACAACCTACCATGACAGCTAAACTAAACAGGCACCAAATCAACATGCCCTGACCAGGACGCGCATTCTCAGGCACACTTTTATCAAACATGGCAAAGGTATTTAATCCGGCCAGTACAGGGCCAGCAACAAATGCGAGAATAGTTGCTACTTTAACCATTGCCTGCATAGAAGTCAGGAAGAAAAATAATATTAACACCGTTCCAGTCACGGTAAATATCAACCAAAATAAATAGTGTCTTTGCTGGTTTTTATGATCCATATAATCTGGAAACAGTAACTCACTGGAAGCACTCAACGTTCTAGGGTAAGCATCCAGACAGGTCAGCGTAGTACTGAACATCGTGGTTAATGCTGCTATTGCCACGACAGGGTACGCCCAACTACCTAATGATTGCTGGTATAAATCCATTAACTGTCCTGCAAATTTAGCACCGCTGGGGCTAAAAGTTTCACCACTGCCATACATGACCAGTGCACCCAGTGATAAAAAACAGATCGCAAGAAAAGCGGTACCAAAAAAACCAATTCGAAAATCAAATAGAGCCGCTTTAACAGAAGTGGTCTCTCCCAGACTTTCATCATTTGTTTCCGCCCAGATAGAGTGCCAGACTGAAATATCCATCGGCGCAGGCATCCACCCTAAAAAAGTGGCCAAAAAGATTAAGTGCGCTGTCTCATTAAAGGAAAACTGCACCTCGGCTGTTTTATAGTAGCCTGGATTATCAAAAATCAACATCGTGACGGCAAAAACTGAGGTGATTGAAAGCACCAGTATAATAATCTTCACCATTTTATCTAATAATTTGTACTGGCCTGTTGCTAATAGAGAAAAGCACAGCATTAATAATCCTGAGCTAATTAAAGCAGCAATTCTTTGTGGTTCTAAACCACCTAATATTTCCAAATGAAAAATATTAATCAACAAGCCCGCTGTGACGACAGTGACCGCAGACTGAATAATGAGCATAGAGGCTAGAGTCATGCAAATATAAACCCAGACGGCCCAGCTACCTAATTTCTTATAGCCATGTAAAATATTATGTCCCGTCGCTGCGGTATAACGCGGACCAAATTCAAAGAATGGATATTTCACCAGATGAATGATTAAAATGGCAATGATCAGGTCGAACCCAAACATTCCTCCGGCTTTGGTCGATTGAACTAAATGAGAAACGCCAACGGCAGCACCAGCATACATCAGGCCTGGCCCCAGTCGAGACAGTAATTTTTTTTGAGTAGTATTCATAATTTTTATGATTTAAGTAAGTTCCCTATTTTCAACCTTATTGATATAGGTCGAAGCTTTCATTTTGTGCAAGACTGCATTGGTAGGTAGTGTATTGATGGGCTCTGGATCAACTATTTCTATTCGTTTATTTTGGCTTAATGCAATATCCAGTGCCATATTGGTAATATTGACACTAAAGGATGTTCCCATAAAAATAATTCGATCTGCTTCCAACATGCGCCGATGCGCTTCAGTCATTCGATATAACTCTGTATAAAACTCATCAAATAACAAAACATAAGGCTTGAATGATTTATCAAGCTCTGGTGTGTGAGTGATTAAAAATAAATCTAATAATGAGTCGGCTAAATTAGCTTCATCAATCGTTTCCCACGGTGCAGTCATAATATTAGGCGTGGGTCCTTCCTGGTCATGAAACAAGGTCATTTGATCGACACGACCATGGATAGAAATATAATTGGGATTACCCGCCTTACCATCCAGCCCATCAATATTCTGAGTAATCAGGTTTTTATCTGCTAACCAATAATGCACATCATTTGGCCCATGATTTCGATAGCTCGCAAAACGATGGTAATACCAAGATAAAAATTCGACCGGATTATACTGATACATCGCCCTAGTCGCCATATCTTGTGGCGTATAATTTTTGCTACCAATTGTCCAGTAACCATCCTCACCTCTAAAGGTGGGAATGCCGCTTTCTGCGCTAACACCCGCGCCTGTGATATACAGTGTATTCATATTTTACCTACTCAGAAGGGGATTCATTTTTATAAAATGCAGACATTTTTTGCATGATAGTATTGGGTGCTGATGGACTACTATCAATAAAAATAGTGCTACCGGAGTTGCTATTTTCAGCAATGTATTTTAGCGATTCGGTATACATAAAAAACAGCAGATAATTAGGATCTAGTTCCACTGTGGTTAATTCTTTTACTGCAATATGTACACCGTTTGAAACCTCTTGACGAAACGCAGATAAACCTTGCCCACGTAATTTCCATGCGATACGTTCGGCTTCTGCCTGAATGCGAACAAATTCACCTTCCGCTTCTTTCACTTTACGAATCAGCAATGCCTCTCCTTCATTTTCCGCTGCATCACGCTCATTAACAGCCGCAACAACACGCGCCATAGAGGCGGTAACCACCTTCATCAAAATGTAAGTTGTTATAGCGTAAATCTTCAACCTGATATCCCCATTGTGCAATTTTAGCATCCACATTTTGCTTGATTTTTACCACAACATCTTGAGGAATACCAATCATCTCCGCTTGACGTTTGGTCGTTACATAGGCGCGTGTTTCATCTTCAAGTAATGGTTGCACAGATAATTCAAATTCATTTGTACTGGCAAAAGAATACACAGCCCGCTTAACCATTTCATCATCCGTACCAATCACAGAAAACAATACCGTACAATTAAAATAGACACTTGCTTGATCCAGAGTTATCGCCTGAAATTCGGTAGTGACTTCTATTAGCTGTTAATGGAGGTTAATACCAAAAATAGTAGTATAGCAAGAATGAAAAAAAGAACCTCTACCGTCAGTAATGTCGTCATAATAAGCCTCCTGAAATTAACAATAAATACAGACCGTCGTGTGGAAAAACAAAAGTACATTCCGTCAACAATTCTGCAGAAACGATAGTATGAGACAGTCAATTAAAAAAAGGTTGCGGTTTTGGCTAAGTGGATAATTAACGGCTGCAAGTGGTGGATAATTAACTATACAGGGAATGGGAATTGAATAAGTTGTGCAAGTATGACGCAGTATTTTTGCTTGCCTTCAAGACGCGGTAACAGGCGCATAGCAGGCTACGTAAAGTTGTCGCAACGCAGAAGGCGAACAAAAAGACAAGTCAGAATGCACACGTTATTTGATT
>CAZLLL010000378.1:0-4068 GCA_964560255.1 uncultured Methylomonas sp. | reverse complement strand
TCCCCCTTTGTAAAATGAGGAATTAAGGAATGGAAATTGAATAAGTTGTGCAATTTCCATTCCTAAGGAGCCTTTTTCTAATAAAATCTCCTCTACCCCCCCCCCTTGATAAGGAGGGAATTGAACGGCTACCCTGTTTATTGTATAGAAGTCCCTGTTCCTTTTGAATCTACTGCGCCTTTGATAAATTTCGCTTTTAGTTTTTTAAAGGCCGACCAAAGCGTAGTATCCATAACCACCTGATTTCCAATAGAAACAATCACACGCGTCAATTCAGGTATCTTGGTTTTTGTCGATATCATATAGATAGGCTGCACATACAAGATGGAATTTTTACCCATCGGTAAAATCACCATACGCCCTTTTACCACAGTAGAACCATGCTGATCCCATAAGGTAAATTCCTTTGAAATCTCTGGATTTTGATCAATTAATGCCTCAACCTGCGCAGGGCCGTTAACCTGTATATCCTTACCGAATTTGTAAATTGTAATATAGGGGTCATAACTATTCTGTCCACAACCTTTTATATCTAAAGTACCTGCAACACCGATCATACTCAGGTTACTACGATTGATCGGTGTCATTGGATTTATCATGACAAACTCTTCGCGCGCATCACAATGGTCAAAATCCATAGTTTGGTAATACGGCATGATATATTTTTGATCCACTTTTGCAAACTGCCATGTTTCAGCTTGTTCATAGAACAAATCAGGATGAACCTGATGGTATCTGGCATACACCTTCATTTGCATATAATAAAGTTCACGCGGATAGCGGAGATGCTTACGTAAATCGCTAGGCATTTTATCCAGATGTTTAAACACACCGGGGTAAGCCACACGATAGGCATTAATAATAGGATCCTTACTATCCGAAATATAATATTCAACAGAGCCATCGTAAGCATCGACAATAATTTTGACCGAGTTACGAATATAGTTAAATTTTTCTGTACCCGATAAAAAGTCTTGGCTGGCAAATTTAGCAACAGGGTATTTGTCAGATAAGGTATAGGCATCTTGAATCCAGTAAAAACGGTCTTTCGTAATTACTAAATAAGGATCTTTATCCAGATGTAAAAAAGGTGTTAAATGATTAATTCTATCAACAATATTGCGTCGAATAAGCAGCTTACTTTCAGTCGAAATATTGGTTGAAAAAAAAATCTTTTCGTTTCCAAAGTAAAATGCAAACAGTAATTTTCTGAAAAAAGAAGGAAAAGGCACACCTGCTCCCCCTTTATAAACACCATCGACATCATTAGCTGAGTCTGATAAGCCCATAACATCTAGACCGTTTGGCACGATTGCATAGGAGTATTGCTCTTGTCCATAATAAATATCGGGCGTTTTAACAGAAAAACCTACGTTTGAAGACATATTCAAATCACGCAGATACCATAAAATGGGGTTTCCTGCATCTTGAGCAGCCGGTGTAACCACCGCGCCATACCCATGAGTATAGCGTAAATGAATATTCTCCCAGTTTTTGGCGGCTTCTGGTAATTTATCGGTATTTATCTCCCTGGCGGATAAATTGACTTGTTTGGTATGGTTATTTAAAAAATAACGATCTTCATCCACTTCATAAAAAGTATAATACGGGCGTATTCCTTGTAACTGTTTATAACCATCAATTAAAAATTCTCTATCCCATACAGGAATATTTTCAAAATGTCGCTTTGTTCCCCATGCTTCAATGTCTGTGCTGGCATCCAGATTAACTTTATAATCAATAATATTGATATTATTCAGATCAAATGCTTCCAGAGTTGCTTCAATATTATTCTTCATGAACTGCCCTTCAGTCAGAACCGGGTTAGGACGTACAATAAAAGTGTTAATCAAACTAGGGATAAAACCAACATTTTGCAAGCCTACCGAGATTGCAAAAACCCCAGCAGCGATAAAAATTGGTGTGCGGGCACGGTGTTCTCTGGAAAAAATATAAATAACGATTGATACAGATAGTGCTAATACCGAAACAATACTGAGCCAGATAAGCGGTAATAGATAGCGTATCTCAACAAACCCTGGTCCGAAAAAAACAGGCTCATGCGAGTTAACATACAGTAGTGAGAAGCGCTCCAGAAAAAGCCCCCAGATTACAAATAACACAGTAAAACCTAACAGTATTGTTAAATGAATCCGGGCTCCCAGAGGGTAATTCTTATTCTGATTAGGTACAAAAACATGCTCGATCCAGTACAGCGCTATCACCAGAAAAAACAATATAATGGAGGTATAGAGTAATTCTTGCTGAATAAGTATATACAGCGGATAAGAAAACAGGTAAAAGCTCACATCTTGCGCATAAACAGGATCAACGACACCCGAAGAGCTACCAAAGAAATATAAAAGTGCTGTCTCCCATTGATTATAGAAAGGGCTAGCAATCACAATCGCTAGTATCAGCGATAAGGGGGTATAAATCTTTACTGAACCATACATAAATATATCAGCAAAGGTTTGAAACCGCTGACGTTTATCAGCACTTACCAAGACTTCATCGGGTGGATTTAAGCCTAAGTAGCGGGAGGCAATCCAAAAATGAAAAAAGAAAATACTGAAAAATATGATGGTGACACCACCAGAAAAAATAAACCGGTAAAGTAACCTTAACCAGAAATATCCTTCAAAATTAAGTGAACGAAACCACCAGAGATCAACAAAGAAATCGACAAAGACAACAAAGAATAAAATATAGGCAATGACTGCTAATCCTATCAGCCCTGCTATTGTGGACCATAATTTCCAATTCCGCATGGAAGCCTCGTAATGTAATGTGTAAGTGATCTAAAAACTATTATAACAAAGCATGGCACTACTTTGCTCTGCCACGGGTGCGGAATTTATAACACACTGATTTTTATCAAGAGCAAGGTACTGAAAGTTAGCTACATAATTGTTTGAGTAACATAGCCACTGGCCAAAATCAGTCGTTAAAATCCGCAGCCGTGACTGTGCAAAGTATCTGTAGTACTCATGTTAAACTGCGCTTTTCTAAATAGCAATATCATTATCTATCAATCCTGACTGGCGCTGCTCATGCTTCCACTGCCTGTGTTCTAACATAATATCTAACACTTCTTGTGGGTCATCAGTCACTTTTATAAATTTCAGACCTTCCTCTGAAATAATTTCATATTCAATCAATGTACTTTTAATCCAGTCTAACAGCCCACGCCAAAATTCACTGCCGAATAAAACTAAAGGCATGGGATAAATCTTATGCGTTTGCATGAGTGTTAAGGACTCAAAAAACTCATCTAAAGTGCCAAAGCCACCTGGCATTCCGACATAGCCAATTGAATAGCGAACAAACATCACTTTGCGCACAAAGAAATAACGAAAATCCAGAGAAATAGTTTGGTAAGGGTTCGGTGATTGTTCATGAGGCAACTCTATATTAAGCCCTACTGTGGGTTTGTTTTTTAAATGGGCACCTTTATTGGCGGCTTCCATGACACCGGGTCCACCACCGGTAATGACTGTAAAATCATTTTCTGCCAGCAACCTGGCAATTTCTATCGTTTTTAAATAATAAGGATTACTCGGCTTAAAGCGGGCAGAACCAAAAATTGAGATACCATCACATACCCCGGATAAACGGTCAAATCCTTCAGTAAATTCACTAATTATTCTGAAAATACGCCATGATTGATCACCTTTCATATCGTCAATAATACTGGCGGAATCCAGAGTTTCGGCTAAAATTGAGTCTATTGTTTTCACCGGAAGAGCCGCAATTCCATACAAATTGTAATTGTGAGAATAGGGATCGGCTCAATTTTAGCCGAAACGCTGGAATCATGATGTATATTGGCACAATAATTCATTTGCTCTTCCTTTATGATTATTTAAATATTGGAAAACACATTTGGATTGCATATTTTTATAGAGGGGATATCAACTTAAAACCAGACATACAGTAGACTCGTAGGGCGTGGCTTCATCCCGCCTTTAAAATAAGCTCTAGTATTAAGGAACGTGCACGAAATAAGTTGAGCAACTGACTTGTCTTTTTGTTCGCCTTCTGCGTTGCGGAAACAGTTACGTAGCT
>CAZLLL010000377.1:0-4073 GCA_964560255.1 uncultured Methylomonas sp. | reverse complement strand
AGATATTCAGGCTATCAGAGGAAAGCGAATGGATTTTACCGGCCAGAAAATCACAAGATAGACGCTTGCCTTACATTTGCGAGAGTACCTTGAATGTGGCACTTAAAAAAGTTATTCCATGTATGCCAGGCAATACCGAGCCTTTTACTATTCATGACTTTAGGCGAACAGCCAGAACACATATAGAGGCTTTAGGGTTCCCGCCACACATAGGCGAACGCTGTATAAACCATAAAGTGAGGGGGTATAGAGGGCGTTTATAACCGATATGATTATTTTGATGAGCGCGCCAAAGCACTACAGGCATTAGCGGACTTTTTGAAGGTATGCGAGGGCAATACTGAATTAAATGTTATTCCATTTAAGCAGAAAGCTGGATAGTCATACCTTTTATACTGGCTACTATGAGCCGTCATGAGTTGCTATGAGCCATTATGAAATAAGTAATTAAATTAGGTATACCTTGATTATTTAGGTATAAATTGTACACTACAGTAATTAATAATATTAAAAGAGCTACCTAAGTAGCCATTAATTTTTAGGTAAACACAATGAATTATAAAACCTATACAGCGGCACACGAAGCCGCACAAAGAATGCGGGAGCAGCACTTAGCAAACGGTATTATGGTAAAAATCGAATCCTCTGCCTATGGCGGGTACGTTTTAAGATTGGTTCCTATTGATCTAATGATAGATGATCTTGCAAATAGCTATGGCAAGCCGTCAAACAATTCTACCGTATGTGCATAAATGAACGATAATCAGGATTTTATCTCTCATAGCGAGGTGCTTGATCTTGAAAGAGAGCGTATCAAAAGCCAAGATAAACGCACTGAAATAGCTAGGTTAGCCATTGAAAAAAATGATGATGCAGACAAAAGAATGTTTGACTTTCACATGGCTAAATTACAGCAAGATACCAGCGTAAAATCCCAGCAAGTCATTATCGCGAGGAACCTAATATATGGAGGTAGTGCGGTTACAGCGGCTATTGTGGCCTTGCTTTTATACTTTGCGTTATTTGGTGAGCCTGATAAATCAGCATTGGCAATTGAGCTACTTAGCACAGTGACTAAGGGCTTAAGTGGAATAGGCATATACCTATTAGGGAAAGGTGCTTTTAATAAGCTAACTAGCCCGCCATCAGAAAACTAAACGAATACTGATTTTAAAAAACTATACCCGCTCAATGTGGGTATTTTTTTGTCTAAAATCCTATTCATTGAGCTATAATAAACCCACCAGCCTAGGCTTAGCGGCTAAAAGGCGGGACTCATTCCCCCGCTTGACTGGTTACCTTTCTGGAATGATTACGCTTTGAATGGAGTGTTTTAATATGACACATATATTACCCCCAATTAAATTCAGCACACTTGAATTCCCCCTACTTGAAGTATGCTATAAATTTGAGGGATTGGAGATTGAAGACTATAAGGAAGACAAGACCAGAAAGGACAAAGCACCAATAATAGGAAATAAAAGAGAGAGTTTTGATAATGTACCCAGATTACATAGCTATCTGCTATCTTTAGGGTTCAATAATCAAGAAAAATATACCTTGGAGGCAGTAAAAGATACTCTGGTTAGTTATTTAGAAGAGACTAAAAACAAAGACGGCATATTTATTTATAATTCGAACTGGAGTGGAGTAATTAGTAGATATACAATAGTTAATCCTAAAATGGTTCCACCCACCCCATTTAAAGAATTAAAGCATACCAGCGAACTATTGCAAGTTATACAAATGTTCATTGCTGATAAGTGGGAAAATTTCGATAAAAATCCTGTCAATGGAGATGCTGCAAAATGGGCAGCGAGTAAAGGCATACTAATCAGTGGTCATGAAGCGGAGGCAATAGACCTAATAACCAAGCCAAACAAATATAAAAAAAATAAATAAAGGTGGGGGTGCTACATAGCTGAATGCCTTTATTAATAGCATTCCTGTAAATTTATTTAGTATTTATTAGGTAATACCCCTCACCCCTCTCAGTCTTACAAGACGCACTGTTAGCATACACAATAAGCCACCGTTTCACTTAATCCCAAGGGACACTAAACGATGGCAACAGAAAGCAGCACACCACCACAAACCCTACCAGAGACTGGCTATATCAGACTAGCCACCCTCATTAATTTTGTCCCATTCAGCAAGTCTACTTTTTGGCGCAAGGTAAAAGCTGGAAAATTCCCGAAACCTTATAAATTATCTGACAATATTACTGCATGGAAAGCTGAGGATGTTCGCGCCTGGATGGATAAAATGGAACAAGGCGGGGCGGTATGATGTTTTCTTCATTGTTGACTCATGCCGTTTCATTAGGTACTATTAGCCCGCCCTTGACACATTCAGGGGACGGGATTGAGACCCCGCACGTAGGCCAATATAGGCCACTATCTAAAGTGGCTTTTTTATGTCCATTAAAAATTATTAACAAAGGATTATTCCCTGTTAAGTCCTTTATGGTGGGCTGTATTGAGCAACCCTTTATGGGTTGACCGTTCCTATGTGCGGTAGTCTCAACTTGATACAGTCCACCGCCCAAGAATTGAGACTCAAAAGCGGTGGTTTATACTCCAATATAGGACATAAGCCCATGAACACCTGCGCCCAAAAACCGCTTAACAATTCAGTTAGCGAAAAACCAACCATTACAGAACTTGCATTAATCGAAGCATCGACCGCCATAGGTAGCATTGCAGAATCTAACGCCCAGTTCACCAGCGGGCTTGCTGATTATTTAGACTCACTGGATAAGCACTTATCAGAAATAACGGTACTTGAGTTAATTGATTTGCTCAATAAGTACCGCGATGACTTTAATGGTCGCACAGATTCAAAACTAAAAGAGGTAAAAAGTTTTTACCTTGAGAAAGTCAGTGACGAACCCACCCCACCAGCTCCACCCAAAACCAGCCGTTTTAACGTACTGGATAAAGCCAAACAGTATCAAGATTGTGTTGTTAAGTTTTCAGGTATGGCGGTGGCTATATGAATGCTTACATTATCGAATTGTACAGAAATGATGAGCCATTTATGACCGGCGAATATTCAACCGAAGAGCAGGCTATGGCAGCCCTTGAGGCTCTACTTTATCAGTATGGTAAAGCGATTAGCTACACTTTATTGCAGGCATAAAAAAGCCCTCATTAACTTACCAGATTAACAAGGGCTTTAATCAAAGCCTACATTTTTTAATACCAGATTGAGCGGTATTAATTATAGCAAAGACTTTGATTATTTGCCCTAAGGATTAAACAACGTGAATAAAAAAAGAAAATTGCCGCCGTATGCTAAAAGTATTCCAGCTAGTCAAAGTCAGATTGTTGTCTGCACTGGCTCAGAGGCTTGGGACAGGGCAAATTCAAAAGGCTGGCTAAGTGGCTTGGTAAAATCTTTACTGCCCATCGGTGACGATATGAGCACTTATAAGTGGGGTTTTACCTGTAACAAAGATGTACTTATCTTTTCACATGGAACGCTTGAAACTTACGAACGCCTAATAGAATTATCCAGAACATTACTAAGTTACGGTGCATTAGTAGAGGTACGATTGATATACAGGCTATCACTACTAGCGTATTAGGTGGCATTCAACCCGCCAAGTTACAGCCTTACATTACGAACAATATGGCTGGTGGCTCTTATGATGATGGATTTATCCAACGCTTACAGTTGGCAGTCTACCCAGATCAAAACGGTAATTGGGAATATATTGACCGATACCCGAACAAGAGTGCTAAAGATGACGCTTTTAATGTCTATGATGCTATTGCCAATAAAATTGAATGGCCTGCACCAGACGATGAAGAAATACCTTACATAAGATTTAGCCAGGAGGCGCAGTCTCTTTTCATTGAGTGGCTAACAGAGCATGAGATGGAATTGAGAGGCGGGGAGCTGCACCCCGTTATAGAGTCACACTTAACCAAGTACCGCTCATTAATCCCTAGCTTAGCGTTAATTATTCATATTGCAGAACTTGCAGCAAGTGAGCAATTTCACCTTGAACCTGTAACAAAAAGCGCACTTATAAAAGCTCTTCAATGGGGGGATTACCTTAGAACCCA
>CAZLLL010000376.1:0-4075 GCA_964560255.1 uncultured Methylomonas sp. | reverse complement strand
AAACCGCTACAGCCCAATAAATCATAGCCTGAGTAGTTACCAATTTTCTTAAAAGTTTTATTATGACACTGATGAATGAATCTACTTACCTACCTTCTATAGTCGCTGAATTACCAGCAGGAGACTGGTTAGTTTTAGCACCGCATCCTGATGATGAATCCTTTGGCATGGGAGGCACTTTATTACTGGCACTCGCTGCTGATATTAATGTAGATGTCATTTTTTTAACCGATGGTAGTGCTGCACAGCTAGATAACAAGCAGCTTGTGGAAAAACGTGAAATAGAAGCAAAAACAGCTTGCGAGCAATTAGGGATACGCAATCTTCAATTTTGGCGAGAAATTGATAGAGAGTTGAGCACTTCTCAACATCTTATTAGTCGCCTTAGTGATTTTATTAATGAAAACCACTATTCGACAGTTTTTTTTCCTTCTCCTCAGGAGCCTCACCCTGATCATCGTATCAGTGCCGTGTTGGCATGGGAAAGTCTGCGTCAACTTAAGTTCAGTGCAATTCCTATTAGCTATGAGATCTCCCTTCAAGCCTATACCAATCAATTAATTGACATATCGCCCGTTATTGCGCAAAAAGAACAAATAATGATGTGTTATGCGAGTCAAATGACCAGCAATCATTATATAGCGCGTATTTTAGGGCTTAATCAATCCCGTGCCTGGTCTTTGCCCTTATCTGTTTCTCATGCCGAAGCGTTTTATATCTGGCCTAAAGAAGACCGTCCGTTAAACGCGATGTTATTATCCATAGCGAGCCAGCAATTTTCATTACAGGCTTTGCCGCAGAGTTCACCGCTGGTTTCTGTTATTACTCGCACCCAAAATCGGCCACATTTTCTACGCGAATCAATACGCTCTATTGCCGCTCAAACATACCCCAATATCGAATTAATTGTGATTAACGATGGAGGAGATAACTGTTATCAGCTAGTACAAGAAGAAGCGATTGGACATATTCAGAGCTTTCAATATCAACATTTGAAAATACAAACAGGGCGCTCTCATGCAGCTAATACAGGGCTAGACCTATGCCAGGGTGAATATATCTGTTTTCTGGATGATGATGATCTGTTAGCTGCTGAACATCTGCACAATTTAATATCTTATATGCATAATCATCCCAGCAAAGTCGTTTATTCTGGAACCCAGGTGATTGCAGTTCAGCAAGATGGCCTAACAAACGAAGTCGCAGAATATAATGTAGATTTTTCAGCAGAACGCCTATTTTTTGAAAACTACATTCCTATTCATAGTGTACTCTTTCATAAAGACCTTCTGGATAAAGAGACACAATTTGACACTGCGTTTAATTTCTTTGAGGACTGGGACTTTTGGTTGCAATTGAGTCAAAAAGTACCTTTTGCTCATTCGCCAGCCGTGACCGCAATATACAGACTACATGGAAGTTCCTCCGGCGTACATCATACTGGTAACGAGGCAGACGCTTATCTACAGATTTATAGCAAGTGGTTATCTAAGTTTTCTAAGCAAAAAATACTTTCACTGATAAAAGTGAGTCATCAATGGCATAATGATGATATATCTGTTTTACAACAAAGTAATGCCGCGAAACTAGATGAAATTGGCCAGAAGCATAGTTATGCACTAAAGATTATTCAACAGCGTGATAATCAATTGCAAGCATTAAATAATCAACATGATTACGCGTTAAGTATTGTTCAGGAGCGTGATAAACAATTACAGCTATTAAATAGTCAATTACAAGAAATAGGCAAGCAACATCAGCATGCACTAGATATCATTCAGGAGCGTGATAAACAATTACAGGAATTAACTCAACAGCACGATTACACGTTAAATATTGTTCAGCAACGTGATCAGCAATTAGAACAGATTAATTCCAGAAAATTAATTAATCGTCTCAAAAGTTTATAGCGGTACAACGCCCCCTAGGAGGCTGCCCAAGAACATAATATATTTAAATTCAATGGCTTAAAGTTATATTGAAAAATTATAATTTTGAAAGATAAAAATTAAAGTATTTTTTTCAATTACTTATAAATATTATCTTGTTTTACCATTTTTTCAGGCACTCAAACACAACCATAAGACATTGTATTTATTGAACTACATTCTTGGACAAGCTCCTAGAGTATACAAGCCCCACCTTGTATACGAACAAAAATACTGCACCTTTGCTCAATTTATTTTACGCCCATTCCTGTCATGTCAATCAGGCTTATCTGCTATTAAACCTTCCTCTCTATACTCATTCCACGCACCATCGCCGCCTATAAGGACGGCAAGCCAGGCGATTACGTTGATAAGAAAAAAACCATTGACCTCTTGGCCTACCTGTTTAAACAAATTATCCCAGAATGGTTTACCAGCCCCTTGCTTATATGCAAGCACACCATTATCAGGGTCAAGCTGCCAAATTTGATCATACTTGTAGCCATAATCATGCAGTAACCCTGGAATTAGCAAGAGTCCAATCGGGCTTAATATTGCCCAAAAAGGCCTTGGGATGGATGCTCCGTCAAATTGAAACCCTTCAGGAATAACTAGCTCAGTGCCATCATTTAATTTATAGTGCCAATTTTCAGTCACTTCCCATTTTCTAACCTCAATGATGAAAACAACTAATTTATGAATTAGAGTTTTTTGATTTTTGGTTTGAATTTGGATGGGTTTTAGTTTTGGCATTGCCACTGTCCACGATGTCGAATCAGTTTGTATTGTTAACTTAAGATACAATACATAAATGAGCAGATAGATTGCCATAAGTATCATGACGATTAAACCAGTCCAATGGATGATAGTATTCATTGGTTTCTCCAGATAGTTTTTATTATTTTAATGTTATCTTTAGGGAGCTGGAAATAAATAATCGTCCAATATTGGGCAGGATTTTTGTTCGTATTCAAGGCGTAGTAACAGGCGCATAGCTGGCTACGTAACTGTTGCTACAACGCAGAAGACGGACAAAAAGACTCGCAATATTGGATGATTATTTGTTTCCATCTCCCTTAGTATAAAAACTTCGTACAGTGAAGGTTGTGGACTTCTTGCAGCTGATTTTAATGAATAGCTGCAAAACTTAAGCCATTATGAAGTCTGAGTTTTAGTACTAGCATATCAAATAGGGACAGGCTTTTTCTTAACTATCATCAGCTCGCTAAATGACTGTAACCGTGACCGTCAGAAGCATAGGTAAACATTTGTAACCGTTCAACTCCCCCTTTGTACAAGGGGAGTTGAGGAGCTTTTTTCTAATAACACCTCCCCCAACCCTTCCTTGATAAGGAGGGGGGCTGAACGGTTACAAACATTCTATACGACTATATCCTCTCCGTAAAAATGCTACTAAGTAGGATAATCAGAGCGCAGAACAAGCAGGTAGTTGCATTAACAGCCTTAAGACAAGGCGATTTATAGTTTCTTAGATAAATAAATTTCATTTGTATAACCAACACTATCCCTTTGAGGAATGGTATCCGTGAAATCATTTTTCTGAAAATCTATATAGGCCCTTATATTGAAAAATTGGTTAATAATTATTGCTAATAGACCCTATTTGTTGTACCGAGTTGCACCCATTTGCAATTAGACCATGTTTTGGCACTGCTGAGTTAGTTTTTTCGTGCAAATCAGAAAAAAACTACTTTAAAACTGATCAATATTTTTCACTTTCATTGGTTTCCGTTTATCTCTAGGGAATGTGCACGATACACTTGGGCCGGTTACAAATCCATAAGATGGGCAAAGCGACAGCGTACCCGCCAAGCCATTAAAATTTAATTTCTTTATGAAATAATTTTAAAAAAATAAAAAACCAAACATATTTTAAAAAATAACAATAAATATCAATGTATTATGAATTTCAATAAGTACGCTAAGTTTTTATGAGAAAGCAGTAAGGGAGCTGGAAATAAATAATCGTCTAATATTGGGCAGTATTTTTGTTCGTATTCAAGGCGTAGTAACAGGCGCATAACTGGCTACGTAACTGTTGCTACAACGCAGAAGACGGACAAAAAGACTAGCAATATTGGATGATTATTTGTTTCCATCTCCCTAAGGTTAGGGGGAGGTTTTAT
>CAZLLL010000375.1:0-4088 GCA_964560255.1 uncultured Methylomonas sp. | reverse complement strand
AATTTTAAAAACCATTATTTCAACTTAGCCTATACGTTTGGCGAAGGTATTATTATAGGCATAAAATTGTACAATAATAAAGCTTGAACCCATACAAATACACACAAATATTTTTATTCCACAGGATGACACAGGGGGGGGCATTGAGATGGCTTGGTTCGCCTGCAAGGGGGGGTAATGAAAATTCATTACCCCCTCTCTGTTTAAGGCTTGAGCAAACTAAGCGATGAGTGTGCTGGCTTTCAAGAAATTATTCTAGGAATTATCATTACTCTCTGATTATTGATACTTCACGTGTGCATGGATGTGCAAAAATAATCTAACATTGGGCACGGAGTTCCCAATATCGGAAATCTGTGCTTGTTTACAATCCTTCGTTGTGCCGTTACTTCTGCATTTTGGCATGAATTCCCACGGAGGCCCTGGGACTAGAGAAGTCTTATTTAGTGTGAGTTATCAAAATACCTGAATAAACATCACATTTGCGACTGCAAATAATTTTGCAGACCTATTTTTTCGATAAGTCCTATCTGTTTTTCCAGCCAGTAGGTATGATCCTCCTCGGTATCTTTAAGTAGCACTTCCAGGATTTCCCGTGTTTGATAGTCCTGCTCCTCTTCTGCAATTTTAATCGCTTTTTTTAAAGCAGCCACCACTGTCAGTTCAAGCTTTAAATCATTAGCCAGCATGTTCGGAACTTCTTTGCCTATCGCTAAGGCATCACGAGAGGCTACATCGGGTGTACCTTCAAGAAACAAGATGCGCTGAATCAATTCATCCGCATGTTGCAATTCCTCCTGGGATTCATGAGCGATACGTTCATATAGCTTATCCAGCCCCCAGTCCTGATACATTCTTGAATGCACAAAATATTGATCGGCTGCTGAAAGTTCTCCCGTCAATAATGTATTTAATACTTTAATAATCTTTTTATTACCACGCATATGCCTTCTCCTGGTTAGATAGACGTTTGTAAAAAATTTTGTAAACCCACTTTGTTAATCAAATCGACCTGGGTTTCTAGCCAATCTATATGCTCTTCGACCTCTTCAAGAATGTCATTTAGTAACTCACGAGTGACATAATCCTGTTCGGTTTCACACACTGCAATTGTTGCCACCAGATTTTGTTGGCAACGTTCCCTGAATTGCAAATCCCCGTTTAAAAATTCAGGCACATCTTCACCAATACTAAGCTTACCCAGATCTTGCAGGTTGGGAAGTCCTTCTAAAAATAAAATACGCTCAATGAGTTTATCAGCCGATTTCATCGCTCTGATAGATGCTTTATATTCTTTATCGTTCAGGCTGTCTAAACCCCAGTGCCGGCACATGCGGGCATGAAGAAAGAATTGATTGATTGCCGTCAATTCATTTTTTAATAGCTGATTAAGCTGTTTTTTGATGCTTGAAAGACCTTGCATATTAATCTCCATAGAGTGATTCGGTAAATAAATTGTAAACTAAAATACACGGTTGTCAATTGCAAGGCATTGAATATAAATGATAATAATTATCAAACAAAGATATTTTAGTTATGCAAAGCTAAAGGGCTAATATTAATCCGCCTTGTTGTTGCAAATGGTTCTCAATAAGATTTATAATAAACATTCATTTGTTCCGGAGTGCGGCAATTATGTATATATGCATTTGTAATGAAGTGACTGACAAACAAATAAAACACGCAACAGAGACAGGTGCCAGTTGTATGCGAGATTTACGCAAATCACTTAAAGTAGGGACGACTTGTGGTCAATGTTCTTCTTGTGCTAAGAGTTTATTAAAAGACTATCTATCTACATCGACAGAGTTAGTTCTGCAAGCCATTTAAAAGGATCTTATCATTGGAAAATAATGACCTAAAAGATGTGGGTCTTAAAGTCACAGTACCGCGCGTTAAAATACTCAAAATATTAGAAAAGGAGACCCAACAGAAACATTTCACTGCTGAAAATGTTTATAAAATTCTATTGAGTGACGGTGATGATATTGGGTTGGCAACGGTGTATCGCGTTCTGACGCAGTTTGAACAGGCAGGTTTGGTTGTGCGCCACCATTTTGACGCTGAAAGTTCGGTATTTGAATTAAATAAAGGCGGGCACCATGACCATATCGTTTGCGTAAAATGTGGAAAAGTAGATGAGTTTTACGATAACATCGTTGAAACTCGGCAACAAAACATTGCCAGCGAACTAGGTTATCAATTGACCAGTCACAGTCTTCATCTGTATGGATTTTGCTCTCAATGCAAATAAGACGGCTGAAAATAAATAAGCGTCCAAGTGTGGGCAGGGTTTTTATTTGTCATCAGTGCTGTAGCAATAGGCGCATAGCAAACTACGCAACGTGTTCACAACGTAGAAACTGGAAAAAAAGACAAATCAATTTCGGGTTTTATAAAATTCTCAGTCCTTAGGAATGGGAATCAAATAACGTGTGCATTCTGACTTGTCTTTTTGTTCGCCTTCTGCGTTGCGGAAACAGTTACGTAGCTAGCTATGCGCCTGTTACCGCGCCTTGAAGGCAAACAAAAATACTGCGTCATAATTGCACAACTTATTCAATTCCCATTCCTAAGCAAGCTAACGACCTTGTTTGAGCAGAGTTCGTTGCCTTTCAATCTTGCGCAACACAGTCCGGCCAGCACGATCTGTTGCACGATCGATAGCAATGTAAAGGTCGGCTTCGACATCTTCAACCACCACGTCAGGCAGACCTGCCAGTACCACTTGTAGATGGCAGCATTTATCCTCACCTCCGCGAGGGCCATTAATATCAGATAGATGCATCACAACGCGTTGAATGTAATCATCAAAACGGCTCAGAGCAGAATGCAGCCGTTGTTCGGAATGATGACGCAAAGAGTCGGTTAAAGAAAAATCACGTGCCTGGATGTCAATTTGCATAAGATGCTCCATTGAAAGAAGGTTGTTTTATCCTAAAAAATTTAGTTGGGAGCGGAATCAATAGCTTGTGCTAGAAACCGTCATTCAACTGATTTTTTTAGGTTTATAGCTTAGCTATGATAAATAAGTTATATATGCAATAAAAGCTGATTAAATTTGCTATACTGTTCGGATTTTTCGAAGTAATGATATAGCTATGGTCAATTACAAGCATTTAAACTACTTCTGGATGGTGGCAAAAGAGGGTGGCATTGCCCGTGCAAGCGAGCGACTGCACATAACACCACAAACAATCAGTGGGCAGCTGAGTTTACTGGAAGATTATTTCGGTGCAAAGCTGTTCAATCGAGTCGGGCGTCATCTTGAGCTCACTGAAACCGGGCATCTGGTTTTAAGTTATGCGGATGAAATTTTCTCTCTGGGCTGTGAGCTTGATGAGGTCATACATCAATTACCCGCGCGTCCTGCTCAACTATTTCGGGTTGGCATCGCCAATGTAGTACCCAAAACTATCGCCCAGTGCTTTCTTCAGCCTGCACTACAAATGTCAAACCCCGTGCGCATGATTTGCCATGAGGAAAGTCTTGATACCTTGCTGGCAGAATTAGCTGTACATCGACTTGATCTGGTCATATCCGACCGTCCTATTCCTACTAACGTCAGTACACGGGGATTTAGTCATGAGCTGGGTATCAGTAGCATCAGTTTTTTTGCCGCAGACTTGTTGAAGAATAAGCTAACAGGTGATTTTCCGGGTTGTCTGGATGGCATGCCATTACTGCTACCGACTCCGGGGACTCGGTTACGAGCCAATATTGAACAATGGCTGAATAAGCATCATATCCATCCCTATATCGTTGCCGAATTTGATGATGGTGCACTGATGAAGGCTTTCGGGCAAGAAGGGTTTGGAATATTCATTGCACCTTCTGATATTGAGGCAGAGATAAAGCGACAATACAAAGTGACTGTCATTGGTCAAACAGATGAAGTGCAGGAAAAATTTTATGCCATCACAATCGAGCGGCAGATTACGCACCCAGTTGTTACTACTGTGGTGGAAGCTGCCCGTGACTTGTTATCTGTTAGCTAGAGTGGCTATTTTTTGTAGGGAACTTTCTTTAACTATTTCTAAAACATAAGGATGCTATGACCGATTCACAAAAATGGTTAACACTGATCT
>CAZLLL010000374.1:0-4100 GCA_964560255.1 uncultured Methylomonas sp. | reverse complement strand
CGCATAGCAAGCTACGTAACGGTTACTACAACGCAGAAGACGGACAAAAAGACAAGTCAGTTGCTCACGTTATTTCGTGCACGTTCCTAAGCAATACAATATAGATGAAATGAAAGCGTGCATACCCGTTGGAGGTCTTGCAATAACAATGATAAGGTTAAGAAAACAAGGATATGAGTGGAGTTATATTGAAACTTCTATCACTGAACATCTTCGTAACGATTTAGTTTTATGGACTACTCCGATTGCAAGACTAATCATATCTAACCCGACAGCGACACATGAAAAAATCGTCAAAGAGGCTGTTCGTTATTGTCTTAGAACGAATAAGAAACACAAGAAAACCAGAAGGCAAATATATGTTTAGCTGCCAGATATTTTAACCATTATTTGTAGGTAAAAAATAAACCAGATAGCTATTTTTCGCAGGAAGACAGTAATCGAACCCTGTTTCAATCTATCCTATTATAAAAGGAAAAACAAATGGAAACGAATGTTTCAAAACAAGTACTCACCGCTCTGGAAAAAGTTTTAGTTGTATCTAAAACTGACCTTCAAGGCAATATAACTTACGCCAACGATCTTTTTTGTAAATTAACGGGCTATAGTCGTGAAGAATTAATAGGTGCTCCGCATAGCTTAGTTCGCCATAAAGATATTCCTAAAAGCGTCTATAAAGATATGTGGGATACTATTCAAAAAGGAGATATATGGACAGGAATTGTACCTAATGTCGGAAAAGGTGGGGCTATATATGTTGTCGATACAACTGTGCAGCCAATTTTTGATAAGGAAGGAAAGATTACCGAATACATCAGTGTTCGTCGAGTCATTAATGACCTTATGGAAGATTTTGAAAGTGTCGAGTTTTCCAAAGAAGTTTTCGACGATTATTATAAGGCAGCATAACCATGACGACTAATTTCAACCGGGCTATTATTGCCTATGGCTCTGAATCCGGCAATGCGGAACAGCTCGCCCGGAAACTGCATAAACTTAATTGCTTTCATTCCTTTAAATTGGAATTAGTCGACCTTAACCAGCTTCAATTACAAGGGCTAAGTGCCGAAGACTTTGTTCTCGTTGTAACCAGTACCTTTGGTGATGGAGAGCCGCCAAGCAATGCCGATAAACTTGCCGAACAATTAGCTGCTTCGAACAGTCTTCCTCCTTTTCAATATGCCATATTCGCCATAGGTGACGTGGCATATCTTAATTTTTGTAAATTCGGTCAAGACCTTGATGCTCTATTCAATAATAAAGGCGCGATAAGAGCAATCAATCGAGTAGATGCTGATATTGATTACCATGCATTCTTTCAACAATGGACTGAAGCTGTCAGTGCTGTTTTTGCTGGCAACTCTAAAATGGGACTGCAATTACAATTAAAAGTCACCTCTTATAATGAGGTATCTCCGCATCAGGCAACAATACTATCTTCTTCACGCCTAAATAGCAGCCAGTACGGTGTTTATCACATAGAGCTTGATATCAGTGATAGTGGCATGAACTATCGTGCTGGTGACTTATTATATGTCTTACCAAATCAGCAAGCCGAATTATTGCAAGCTTTGGCTAAATGGTTTAACAACAAACAGGTTTACAGGCTATTAAAAGATAAAGAACTGCGTATCCTAAATAAATCATTACTGCGTACCCTGGCTATAAAGTCAAATAATGCTGGTTTGAAAGATTTGCTAAAAATGCGCAATAAGCAAGCATTGGCTGAATACCTTCATTACCGTGATTTGCTTGATGTTTTACAAGACTGTGGTAGTGGGTTTATTTCACTAGCTGATTTAGCAAATAAACTCCCTCAACATATACCGCGCGCCTATTCTATCTGCTCTAGTGCTCAGAATAAATCAAAAAACATGCCCACACAAGTAAATTTATGTATAAGAGATATTGCTTATGAGTTTAATCAGCGAACCCACTTTGGTGCGGCAAGCCACTGGCTATGCCATAGTAAATCGGGTGATAAAATCAGTGTATTTGCACGATCCAATCCTGCCTTCCATCTCAATGATATTAACAGCCCAATAATAATGATAGGGGCTGGCACAGGAATTGCTTCTTATATTGGTTTTTTACAACAACTCGAAATACAGAACAAGCCAGTAGAAACTTTGCTTATTTTTGGCGAACGCCACCAAAAACATGATTTTTTGTACCAAACACAACTTGAACGCTGGTTAAAAATAGGCGTACTCACTCAATTGGTCACTGTGTTTTCTCGCGATCAAAAACAAAAACGCTATGTCCAACACGCCATCATTGAACAAGGTGAAAAAATTTGGTCTTTATTAGACCAAGGGGCGCTTGTGTATGTCTGTGGTAGTAAAGAAAATCTGACCAAATCAATTGATAGCGCACTTGTATCAATCGCTCTACAATTTAGCCATCTATCTCTGCAACAAGCTGAAGAATATATTAGTGAACTTTCAACTAGTGGACGTTATTGCCAAGATTTATATTAAAATACACGAAATGACTAATACCACATCATTCCGAGAAATCACAGACAAACTATACTTCTTAGGAATGGGCACGACACAGTTGAGCAACTGACGCAGGATTTTTGTTCGTATTCAAGGCGCACAAACTGTAACCGTTCACCTACCCCTTAACATATTGATTTATATAGATAAGACTAATATGCCAGCAGCAAATAACCACTGTAAGTCATTGAAATTTTGACTCAGAAATGATGAAAAACAATTTCATAGAAATACTGAGAAATAATTTACAGTTAAATTAACAGGTTAAGCTTGTAGGGGGTAGGTGAACGGTTACCACAAACTTAGCTCTAGCGAGCTACGTAACTGTTTGTGCAACACCGAAGACGAACAAAAAGACAAGTCAGTTGCTCAAGTTATTTGTCTTTTTATCCGTATTCAGCGTTATATAAACAGTTACGTAGCTGGCTATGCGCCTATTTATACGCCTTGAATACGAATAAAAATACTGCGCCAGTTGTCCAACTGTATCGTGCACGTTCCTAAGGCGATTAAAATAAAATCACATTTGTACCTGTAAATAATTTTCCGAGCCTATTTTTTCAATCAATCCTATTTGTTTTTCTAGCCAGTAAGTATGATCTTCTTCTGTATCTTTTAACAGTACCTCCAGAATTTCTCGTGTCTGATAGTCTTGTTCCTCTTCTGCAATTTTAATGGCTTTTTTTAAAGCAGAAACCACTTCCAGTTCGAGTTTTAAATCATTAGCCAGCATACTTGGTACATCTATGCCTATCCTTAATGCATCTCGTGATGCAACATCTGGCGTACCTTGAAGAAATAAGATACGTTGAATCAGTTCATCTGCATGCTGTAACTCCTCTTGCGCTTCATGAGCGATTCGCTCATATAGTTTATCGAACCCCCAGTCTTGATACATTCTGGAATGCACAAAATATTGATCAGCTGCCGAAAGCTCCCCCGTCAATAATGAGTTCAAAACTTTAATCACTTTTTTATTACCACGCATACTTTTTCTCCAAATTATATAGTTGATTGTAGGTAATTTTGTAAACCGACTTTATTAATCAAATCGGCCTGAGTTTCCAGCCAGTCAATATGCTCTTCTACTTCTTCCAGAATTTTACTTAATAATTCACGAGTAATATAATCTTGCTCAGCTTCACAATCAGTCATTGCGGACACCAAACTATGTTGGCAGGCTTCCCTAAATTGCAAGTCTCCTTGTAATAACTCCGGCACATCTTCTCCAATACTTAAACTCCCTAAAGATTGTAAATTGGGAAGCCCTTCTAAAAATAATATTCGTTCTATGAGTTTATCGGCTGATTTCATTGCCCTGATAGATGCTTTATACTCTTTATCATTCAGGCTTTCTAAGCCCCAATGTCGACACATACGAGCATGGAGAAAAAACTGGTTAATTGCAGTTAATTCATTTTTTAATAACTGATTGAGCTGTTTTTTAACTTTTGGTATACCTTTCATTTCAAAACCTCATTTAAGTAACTCATCAAAATAATAAACTAAAAAAAACAGATGTCAACCATAAGCAATTGAATCTAAATGATAATAATTATTAATAAATGACACGCTTGTTTAAAAAAACTATCTTACTAA
>CAZLLL010000373.1:0-4105 GCA_964560255.1 uncultured Methylomonas sp. | reverse complement strand
CCAAGTTATTTCGTACACGTTCCTATGTGTCGACCTGCGTAGCGGAAGGCAAAAAAACCTTATCCACCCTGCAATCTATATACACACCCAATCATAGCAAATGATATAATTTTATTAAATCCTTTAGTCCTTAGGTTAAAAAATGGCTTATTCATTACCGCGCGATGTATTTCTTTTATTAGAAACGGCATTTAATCAAGATAGAGAAAAAGCAAATATTTTCGCAAAAGCAATCGAAGGTTCAATTCAATCTATTGAAACACAAGCAAAGGAGCAGCTTGCAGATAAAAAAGAAACACTTAAATCTGAATTGTATAATGAATTAAGAAGCGAGTTAGCTACTAAAGAATTTGTACGTGCCGAAATTAGCGAAGTACGTGTCGAAATTAGTGAGGTACGTGCTGAAATTAGCGAGCTTCGCGCTGAAATTAAACATAATGCATTACTTTTGAAAATATTAATTGGCGTGACCATTTTTGGCCTAACACTTTTTAATCCCGCCTTTGTTAAATTAGTCGAGTTATTAATGAAGTAAGTTTTCTATTTTTTACATAACAGTCAGTATTCCTTATAATAGAAGGCTCAGTTTTTAAGTCACTTTACATTAGGATTGATTATGAAAAAAATCTCTTTACTCGCATTTTTCTTGTTTCTATTTAGCGCTGTTGTTAATGCGCATGGCCCTGTTAGAGGAAAAATGACGGCAACAGTCAATATTGAAGCGCCTGCTGATGAAGTTTGGGCTATCATCAAAAATTTTGATGACATGTCATGGCATCCTGGTATTAAAAGTACCGAAGGAACAGGCGGCAATGATAAAGGCGCGACACGTGTTCTAACCTTGGCGGGTGGTGGTACAATTACTGAATTTTTGAAAAAGTATGATGCCGCAAAAATGTCATATACCTATAAAATTACGGATATGAGTATTGTCAAAACCATTCAGCATTCGGGGCAGGATGAAGATGTTCCAGTACTTGCTGTTGATAACTATCAGGGAAAAATAACTGTCAAGAAAAAAGGTAACTCTGCTGTGGTGACGTGGATCGCGACATATTACCGTGGTTATATGAACAATAATCCACCTGTTGAATTAAATGAAGAAACAGCAGATGAGCAAGTGACTGCTGTGTTAAAAGCAGGTTTAACAAGTTTATTACATAAGTTTGAGCCTAATGCATCAGCAAGTACCATTACATTTAAAATGAAAAGATAATCTATATTTTGTAACCATTCAGTCCCCTCCTTGCCAAGGAGGGGACTGAATGGTTACGTAGGTGATATATATTGTTGCAGTTCGCATCTCACACGCAATCTTGTTTTTAAGTAGAATATTCATTCTGCTCATATCATCATGATAGTGGATATTAAATTCCCCACCAAAATCAGAATTCAATTATGCCTGGTAAATTTATTGCACAGTATTTTTTTCTCCTCCTGTTTGCTAATAGCTGCAATCTTTTAGCGCAGCCATATGCCTTTATCACCAACCAGCTGGATAATAACGTGGCCGTTATTGATTTGCAAACCAGTCAAGTTATTAAATTAATAGCCGTTAAAGGCAAACCAGTCGGCGTTGCAGTTAATCATCAACTTAATCAGGTTTATATTAGCACCCCGGAAGGCGAGGGCTTTGTTGTATTAGATGCAAATAGTCTGCAACAGATAAAGCATGTAAAGGTAGGAGGGGCTTCGGTAGGTATAACCGTTAGCCCCGATGGCCAACGTATATTTGTTGCTGATTGGTATGAAAATACAGTCTCCATTTTTAATAGTCACACACTACATTTAGAAAAAAAATTGACGGTTGGAAAATCTCCATCAGGTCTTGTTGTGAGTCCCGATAATCGTTGGCTATATGTTGCAAATCGTATGGACGATAGTATTTCGCAAATTGATTTAGCGAAATTAAGCATTAGAAATACTACTAAAGTAGGGGCTCACCCTTTTGGTATTACTCTGGATAAAAAAGCAATACGGCTTTATAGCGCAAATGTAGAAAGTAATGATGTGTCTGTTTTAAGTGCTAAGAATTTAAAGCGGATAACCCGCGTTAAAGTAGGTGGAAGGCCTTATGCATTAGCATTAGCACTGGATGAAACATTATTATTTGTTAGCAATCAGGATGATAATAGTGTGTCTGTGATTGATACCAGAACATTAAAAGAAATTAAACAAATTGAAGTGGGTGAAAAACCGGAAGGCATTAGTACCCATATTGATGATCGCCATGTTTATGTTGCCAACTGGTTTGACGGGACTGTATCAGTGATTGATGCGCACACATTAAGTGTGGTTGAGACGATAGAAACGGGTGATGGTAGCCGTGCCTTTGGAGATTTTATCATCAATCGCTAGTTTTTTTGTAGGAGTGCAATCGCTATTGCTATGGAATGGGAATTGAATAAGTTGTGCAATTATGACACAGTATTGTTGTTTGCCTTCAAGGCGCGGTAACAGGCGCATAGCTAGCTACGTAACTGTTTCCGCAACGCAGAAGGCGAACAAAAAGACAAGTCAGAATGCACAAGTTATTTGATTCCCATTCCTATGTACGAAAAAAAGCTAAAGTTTTGGCTATCAGCTTAAGACGGGACAAGCTATAACTTGTAGGGTGGGCAATCTTTTCTGCCCACCGAGGTTCAACTTGATGGTGGGCAAAAAAAAACTGCCCACCCTACTTATTTTGTAAAGAAGTTGTCCTGTATTAAGTTGGTAGCCAAAAACAGTAACCGTTCAGCTCCCATTTTACAAAGGGGGGTCTGAACGGTTACAGTAGTTTAGCTTTATTATTTTTAGGTGAAAAATTATGCAGCCAAAGGTCGAAATATTTTCACAAGGGGAAGAGGTGCTGAGTGGTCAAACGGTAGATACCAATGCGGCATGGATAGCACAAAAGTTGGTGGATATGGGCTTTGTGGTTCAGCGTCATACGACTGTGGGCGATAATTTGCAGGATTTGAAAATCTTATTACAGGAAATTTCTCTGCGGGCTGATTGTTGTATTTGCACGGGTGGTTTAGGCCCAACGATAGATGATTTAACAGCACAGGCAGTGGCTGAGGCATTTGATCGACCTTTACAGCTCGACTCTGTGGCTTTACAGCACATTGCGCAGTATTTTTCCCAACGCAATCGTGGTATGGCTGAGGTAAATCGTAAACAGGCTTTTTTTCCTCAAGGCTCTGAACGTATTGATAATGAATGGGGGACTGCGCCTGGCTTTGCTGTCTATCATAATTGCTGCTGGTTTGTTTTTATGCCGGGTGTGCCCTATGAAATGAAAGCGATGTTTGAGGCCACAATAGCCGCTACATTAGTACAGCGTTTTTCATTACAGCCCGATAAACTGATTATATTACGTACGGTAGGCATCGGTGAGTCTGATTTACAGGAAAAACTAAATCAAATAAATCTACCTGATTCAGTGTACTTAAGTTTTTGTGCCGTGAGGGATGAAGTTCAGACTAAGTTATTATTTCCTGCGATAACAGAGTATCAGCAGATAAAATGTTTAGTCAATCAGGTGGCGGAGAGTATCGGTAGTGCTGTTTTTGCTATTGATAATCTGGATGAACGGCAAGGTGGGCTTGTGGATGTTATTGATCTGTTAATGCAGCAGTTTGAGTATCGTTTAGCCGTTCAGGAAACAGCTTCTCAAGGCTTGATTGCAGCTAAATGTATTGCTAGAGCGTGGTTAGTTGCATCAACTTATAGTCAGTCACCTATTCATCTGGCTAAAAAAATTGAGATCCAAGGCGATGCAAGCGATTATTTGCAAGCCGCAGAAGTCTGTGCTTTGAAAATACAGCAACAAGAAAAAACAGAGTTAGTATTGGTGCAGCTATATCATGGGAGTGCTCAGGAATTTCAGCAAAAAACCGAGAATATTATTTTATATACTGTATTATTAACGCCGGAAGGAATTCAACGTAGTGAGCTTTCTGTTGGAGGATCCGTCAAGCGTAAACAAAATCAGGCGGCGATATATGCTTTGGACTTGCTAAGGCGTTACTTGCAAAAATAGATTCGCTGATGAGCAATGCAATATTTTGGCTACCAACTTAAGACGGGACAACTCCTTTACAAAATAAGTAGGGTGGGC
>CAZLLL010000372.1:0-4112 GCA_964560255.1 uncultured Methylomonas sp. | reverse complement strand
ATTAAATCAAATACAAGATAAACTGGATCTGGCTTGTAAGGTCTCTTTTTTAGGCTCTCTGGCACTCAGGCTTTATTTAGCACCTATTATGTGGATGGCGGGTATGCAGAAAGCAAGCAATTTTGATAGTACCGTTGCTTGGTTTGCAAACCCTGATTGGGGACTTGGTTTGCCCGTACCTACGCTAATGGCTGGCCTGGCAACTGGCTCAGAATTGCTGGGAGGCATCTTTTTACTCTTTGGCTTTGCTGTACGCTGGATTTCTATTCCCTTGTTTATCACCATGGTTGTTGCTGCTTTAAGCGTGCATATACAAAATGGCTGGCTGGCTATTTCTGAAGCGACAGGATTGTTTGCAACAGACAGAA
This sequence comes from uncultured Methylomonas sp., assembly GCA_964560255.1. Classification (GTDB taxonomy): domain Bacteria; phylum Pseudomonadota; class Gammaproteobacteria; order Methylococcales; family Methylomonadaceae; genus Methyloprofundus. The sequence continues at coordinate 3,744 of CAZLLL010000372.1, read as the reverse complement.
CGATTGCAGCAGCAGAGCGCCTAGAGCGTGCTAAAGAAATATTACAGCAATATGGAAACTACGAATGGCTAACTGAGCAAGGGAACTTTGTCATTTTAAATAATGGCGTTGAATTCGCAGCGACTTATGCCATTATGTTATTAGTATTGTTTTTTGTGGGTGCTGGCAAGTATTGTAGTCTGGATTACTGGATTTTCAGGTGGTACCGAGATTCCAGAGTCGAACATGTTATGCATAACAGTGAAGACTGGTAGTTCTATTCGATAAGGCTTTAGAAAAAAATTTCACAGGTACCATCTCTCTGAAGGGGGAGTATCCGTTATGCAAATAGAATTTATTTATATGAGAAACTATAGAAGGAATGCACTTGCTATACAAAGTATTTTATAATGCAGCTGTAACATTTTTATATTGATATACGTATTAGGGTTTTAATGTATAAAAAGGGAAATAATCATGAAAACCCAGTTAAGTTTAGCTTTAGCACTTTTACTTCCTATAAATCAGCTTCTTGCAGATGGACAATATAAGGTTTCTATTACCAATATCACCAAAGGACAAACCTTTACACCTCAATTTGTAGCAACACATGACCACTCCGTTAGTTTATTTTCTTTAGGATCACCTGCAAGCCCCTCTCTGACAATATTAGCAGAATCGGGTGATACCGCTCCGTTAACTGCAGAAGCAGAGTCTGTAGCAGACAAAGTAGGACATGCATTAACTATTGACGGATTGCTTGAGCCAGGAAAAACAGCGACAACTGAAATCAGTGTCAGCGAGGGACACCACTATTTGACGGTTGCTGCCATGCTCATTCCAACCAATGATACATTTGTCGCACTGGCAGGCATGAAATTGCCAGAAGAAGGCTCCGTTTCTTATATTGCACGGGCGTATGATGCTGGTACAGAAGCAAATGACCAGAATTGTGTACATATTCCTGGCCCCCGATGTGGTGGTGAAGCTATTTCTGCCGCAAGTGATACCGATGAAGGCTTTATTTATGTGAGTAACGGTTTTCAGGATCTAGGCAGCTCAGATGCTGATGGAAATGAAATTCTGGGCCCGCACATTTATGATTGGCGTAATCCGGTCGCTCAAATCACGATTACAAAAATGGATGACAATTAAACAACGGAAAATGACCACACACTGCTCTGTCGTAGGCAGTGTGTGATTTATATTTCATATGACAGATTCTGATAACGATGAACAGCGATGGTCTCAATTAATGAGCAAAGCTCAAAAAGGAGATGAGCAATGTTACGCCCTACTACTTAAAGAGCTGGGCGATGTGACCGCCGCTTTTTTAAAATCGCGCTTTGGCTCTATCGACTTGATCGAGGATTGCGTGCAGGAATCCCTGATAGCCATCCATGCTGCACGACATACATATGACACAAAGCGATTATTCCGCCCCTGGTTTTTCTCTATTGTGCGCAATCGAACTATTGATATCCTACGTAGCCAGCGTGCCTATAAGGCAACATTAGAAAAACACAATCTAGCACATATTGAGGGAACAACAACGCCAGTTGAGGACGAAATTAATAAAAGCATGGTGTTTTCTATGCTGGCTCCCGCCTATCGTGACGTATTATTATTGACTAAAGTAGCTGGCTTCACCACAGCCGAAACAGCAAAAAAACTTGGCTTATCGGAAGGTACAGTGCGCGTGCGTGTACACAGGGGAATTAAGGAGACACGCAAAATTCTACAAAAAGAACCAATAGACTGATGATAGCAAGAAATCGAACTGATTTAATCAAGGAGCTGAGTGCAGACCTACAACCTGTCCTCCCTAGAAACGGATTTTTAACGCCAGTCATCATATGGTTTATTGTGAGTTGGGCTTATATTACCACACTGGGTCTTTACCTTGGCTCCTTAAGAAAAGGGGCTTTAGAATCACTACTCACTTCACCTCAATTTGCTATTGAATCCAGTATTGGACTGATTTCAGCTGCACTTTTTTGTATAGTCGCCCTGCAAGAATCAATCCCAGGTTTACGTAATCAATGGCTTGTAAAGCTAAGTTATTTTAGTGTCATACTATGGTTGAGCTGTTATGTCGTAGGTCTATCCTATCCTGCTTTTGAACCATCCTTGATAGGCAAACGAGCGCATTGTGTTCTCGAAGCCTATATCTATAGCATCCCACCACTTAGTGTGGGTTATTTTGTTATTTATCGACGCTTTCCACTTAATTCAATACGTGCAGGTCTCTTTTTAGGTATTAGTGCAGGTCTGCTACCCGCCCTGTTTATGCAGTTTGCCTGTTTGTACGACCCTCTGCATACACTGACCCACCATATTGGCCCTGCTGTGGTTACTATTGTCGCAGGTATAATATTAGGTATACTATTCAAAAAAATAAAACCCCCACTGTAGAGCGGACTTCAGTTCACTTTTCCTATAAGCTATTTGAACGAATAGTCTAATACATTTGTTGGCTAACTGTTTAAAAACGTAGGTTGTCCCGATTTATAGTCTTTAAAAAAGGCTCCCAGCTTTAAATGAGAAAAGTTGGATTCTATGTTAATTGTCATAACCACACTTAGGAATGGGAATCAAATAACTTGTGCATTCTGACTTGTCTTTTTGTTCGCCTTCTGCGTTGCGGAAACAGTTACGTAGCTAGCTATGCGCCTGTTACCGCGCCTTGAAGGCAAACAAAAATACTGCGTCATAATTGCACAACTTATTCAATTCCCATTCCTTAGATATTTAGCCCCCCCCCCAATGGAAAATCATAACGACCTAACGTGAAACATTACAGCATTATTGTTCCAACCCTCAACGAAGCAGAAGGCATTTATGATTTTTTAATGGCCTTACAATCGTTAAGAGGTCGCTGTGAAATTATTATTGCCGATGCAGGCAGTACAGATGATACACAACTTATTGCTCTGCCATTAGTTGACCAGTTTATAACTGTAGCTAAAGGGCGGGCAAAACAGATGAATGCGGGTGCCGACATAGTATCTACGGATATATTAATTTTTCTACATGCAGATACCTATTTACCAGAACAAGCATTACTCTTAATCCAGAATGCTATTGACAGCAGTGCCCAATGGGGACGGTTTGATCTTCAATTAGTTGGCCAGCACCCAATGTTAAAGGTCGTAGCACAGATAATGAATTGGCGTTCACGCATAAGTGGGATAGCGACTGGCGATCAGGTCATATTCATTATGCGCCAAACTTTTCTTGCTATAGGAGGGTTTCCTGAAATACCTTTGATGGAAGATATTGAAATCAGTAAGCGACTTAAATCATTCACTAGACCTTATTGTATAAAAGCTAAAGTAAAAAGTTCGGCGCGTCGCTGGGAATCGTTTGGTGTATGGAAAACCATTGCTTTGATGTGGAGTATACGCTTACGGTATTTTTTAGGCCAATCTCCTCAATATCTAGCTGAGCTATATCGACAAGGCATATTCTGGGGGAAAGAAAAAAGCTAAAGTTTTTTTAACGCCTGTGAGGCATCTATTAGCCCGTGCCATCACTATGAAGACCCACCGATAATAGTATCCGTATTAGCCATAGATACATTACTTGAAAAACCAACCCCCCCACCCATTACCTGTTTCAGTTATTTTCATTTCAAGTTTATTGCTTATGGTAAATAATTCCTCATAAAATTCTTTTCAAACGCTAAATAAGCGACTATAATACTCGCTCTTTGGCTGGTGTAGCTCAATCGGTAGAGCAGCTGATTTGTAATCAGCAGGTCGC
>CAZLLL010000371.1:0-4114 GCA_964560255.1 uncultured Methylomonas sp. | reverse complement strand
GCAAGTTGATTGTACAATTGCCGTCGTAGGAAACCCTAACTGCGGTAAAACAACCTTATTTAATGTACTAACCGGTGCGCGGCAGCATGTGGGTAACTGGCCCGGAGTCACTGTTGAAAAAAAAACTGGTCAGTATACACACCAGAGTCAGCAGATTGCCGTAGTCGATTTACCGGGTACCTACTCTTTAGAAGCTGATAATGATATTTCACTGGATGAACAGGTTGCCAGAGATTATGTTGCCGCTAAAGAAGCCGATTTGGTTGTCAATATACTGGATGCATCTAATATAGAGCGTAATTTATATTTAACATCTCAGCTAATAGAGATGCGTGTTCCTATGGTTGTTGTGTTGAATATGATGGACGTAGTCGCACAACGAGGTTTAGAAATAGATATAAAGCAATTGAGCGAGTTACTGGCTTGTCCTGTGATTGCTATTTCGGCCTCAACACGCACAGGTATTAATGAATTAAAGACGTGTATTAATCAAGCCGTACTGGATCGGCCTGTTCCAAAGCTGGATGTTGAATATCACCCAGAAATAGAAAAGGCAATGAGCACTTTGTCGCTTTCTTTAGAAAATATAGCGCGAGAGCAACAGTGTAATCTACGCTGGTTAGCCATACGTTTATTGGAAAGAGACACCTTGGCACAGCAGATTGCCGGGCCAGATTGTGTTCTAAAAGCTGAAGCTCTAGAATACATAATTGAAGAGCGTACTGATGATGAGCTGGATATACTCGCAGCGGATGCACGCTATGGATTGGTCAATAAAATTAGCCACCTTTGTGTTAATAAGGCACATGAAGTTAGTCGAGGCATGACCAATAAAATAGATAAATGGGTGTTGAATCGTTATTTGGGGATCCCTATTTTTCTATTTGTGATGTATTTAATGTTTATGATCACCATAAATATTGGTAGTGCTTTTATTGATTTTTTTGACCAGGCGGCAGGTGCAATCTTTGTAGATAGTTTTGCAGTAGTATTAAATGAACTTTCTCTGCCTGAATGGTTGGTGGTTTTATTGGCCGATGGTGCGGGTGGCGGTGTACAAGTTGTCGCGACTTTTATCCCGATTATTGGTTTCTTATTTCTGGTTTTATCTCTTTTGGAAGATTCTGGTTATATGGCGCGCGCAGCCTTTGTTGTAGACCGGTTTATGCGTATGATCGGCTTGCCCGGAAAATCTTTTGTTCCGATGATTGTTGGTTTTGGCTGCAATGTCCCTGCCATTATGGCGACACGGACTCTGGAAAGTGAACGCGACCGAATATTAACCAATATTATGAATCCGTTTATGTCCTGTGGTGCACGTTTGCCTGTTTATGCGCTTTTTGCAGCAGCATTTTTTCCGGTAGGTGGACAGAATTTAGTCTTTGGTTTATATGTTTTTGGTATTATCGTCGCAGTATTCACTGGGCTGATTATGCGCCATACCTTATTTAAAGGTGACTCGATGCCCTTTATAATGGAATTGCCGAATTATCATTTGCCAACTTTGCAAAGTATTTTAATTCGCACCTGGGATCGCCTTAAAACATTTATAGTGAATGCAGGAAAGGTAATTGTACCAATGGTGCTGGTGCTTAATTTTTTAAACTCCTTAGGAGTGGACGGAAGTTTTGGCAAGGAGAACTCGCAAAAATCTGTGTTAAGCGAAATAGGGCGTAGTTTGGTGCCGGTGTTTGAACCGATGGGTATACATGAAAATAACTGGCCTGCTACGGTCGGTATTTTTACCGGTATATTGGCGAAAGAAGCGGTTGTTGGAACGCTTGATGCCTTATATAGCCAGTTGGCATTAAATGGCGTAGAGCAGCAAGAAGAAGCATTTGACTTACTACAGTCTTTACAGGGAGCTGTAATGACGATTCCTGTAAACTTAATGGGGGTAGCAGATAACCTCCTGGACCCATTAGGGCTGAATATTGGTGATGTGGGGGATTTACAAACAGCAGCTGCAGAGCAGGATATTAAACAGGGCACATTTGGAGAAATGCAGGCTCGTTTCGATGGCAAGGTAGGGGCTTTTGCTTATTTGCTGTTTATCTTGTTATATGCTCCCTGTGTGGCAGCAACGGCCGCGATACATCGAGAGAACGGGAGTAAATGGGCGGTTTTTGTTGTTGCATGGACAACGGGTATTGCTTATATGACAGCCACTATCTTTTATCAACTGGCCACCTATGATCAGCATAAAGAGTCTTCACTTTACTGGGTAAGCGGATTGTTGATGGCTTTTATGCTCGTGATATTTGCTTTCTGGTTAACGGGTCGAGAAGAGCTAAAACAGGAGGTTGCATGATACTCTCGGAGTTACGTCATTATTTGCGCCAGCAACATCGCCTTTCTCTACTAGACATGGCTAATCATTTTAATACTGATGCTGATGCATTACGGGGTATGTTAGCCAAATGGATTAGCAAAGGTAAGGTAAAAAGAATTGACAGAGGGGCGGCTTGTGGTACGAGTTGCTGTAAGTGTGATCCTGCAATGACTGAATTATATGAATGGGTAGAGGAAAGCTAGCCAGCTAATTAACTCATGCACCTGTCTTATAATAAAGTAATAAAGGGGTCAGTGTTAATAAAATTATCAAAAGAAGTATTTTTTACTGTCAATACCTTCGCCAATTTTGATTTGATCCAAAAAAATAATTTATAAATACTTATAAATCAATTGGTTAAAGATATAAAAAATCACAAACATCTTACATTGAGCGGGTATGGTTTTATATTTTTCGATTAACTTTTAATTTAAAAACAAATGGTTATACTAAATTTAGTGGATTTCAATGACTTATATAGAATCATTTAAAATCAATGTGTTACATGCAGTAAAAATACCCGATTTCTAATATTATATTTTTATTATTTATACGGATTCCCATAACACTTTAATTATTAATGTATTTTTAATATAAAAAACAGAAAATAGACCCGCTCAATGTAAGAAACATGAGTGGCTTTTTATTTTGGCGAAGGTATTGATCAGCTAATGGTAATTTATAGTCAACACCATATTTGGCAGCATCAATCGCTAAAGAACTATCAAGTGATACGACCTCGCCTTGTTCCATATGAGCAATAACTTCCAAAGCCATGTCTTCACTACGTTGACGCAAAACAAATTTAAAAACTTCGGTAATGGTAATACTAGGAACAATTAGTTTTTCTATGTTCTCTATTGGAGTTGCAAATATCTTCGCATTGGCATCACCTGCAAAATAGGATAGCCATGCTGATGAATCTACTACATTCATATGCGGTCTTCATCTCGTGGAACTTCTGTATCAATACCCTTTAATATCCCTCTCATTTCACTCATTGGTTTAATGGGAATTAGCTCTATACGATTGCGATATGTCAGCATTTGTACTTTTTGTCCCGAAATTATTCCCATAGATTCTCTAACATCTTTCGGAATAACCACCTGAAATTTTGGAGAAACTGTTACTGCCCTCATACGCACCTCATCGATATAGATATGGTACTACTATATTCATATCGATTGAATTTGTCAAACCACATAACGCCTTGGTCAATCGACGCTGGCAGATAGTCGATGACCTTTAAAAAAACACCGATCTTTAGATATAAAATGAACTTTGGAAACGAGCTGTGCTGCCAGCGGTCGGCTGGATCAAATTGGTGCGACCTGAGGTCGCGTATTAACCTCTGATAACCTTTCAGGATGCAAAGGTCTATCAGTTTGTGTTTCGCCACATAATCCTACCAGAATGTGCATTGGGAGTAATCCGTTTGTGCAAAGCTTCTGGGACAATGTAGCCCTTGACTGGAAGTATAACAGTCAAAAGAACAAAACCGCAAGGGGAGTTCGATTCTGCCAGCCTCAAGGCGGAGCGGGAGCTAGGACTGAGCGATATGATGAATGTAAGTGAATCATTGTAACTACCGTTATCCAGAACAAGCTAAAGAGGCTGTTAAGCTTGGACTAAAAAGTGCAGAGTCTTGGTTGGGTGTTCGATTATAGCCCACGCGAACATTCGTACTCTCGGTAGAAAGATGGCATCTAAGTCGCTTGTGAAGGTTTATACGCGGAACAGGGTAAGCCCGTTTATCTCTTCAGGGAGGGAGGAAGCCTGCTG
>CAZLLL010000370.1:0-4115 GCA_964560255.1 uncultured Methylomonas sp. | reverse complement strand
GGTCATTTTTTTAAGATAGCAGAAAGTAAGTTATTGCTATATCATACTGTTTTTAATGTATTTTATCATTCACGCCAAAGGGAAAAGAACCATAATTATTCTAAACAGGCAATAGAGCACATCCCCCAAAAATCGGTGGTGACTTCTATTAGCTGTTAATGTAGATTACTACCAAGAAAAGCCCATTGACGCAATAATTATTATAATATTAAACAATGAGTTATATATTTACCATATTATGCACAGTCAATAGTCGTCACTACCCAAAAATCCAGGTTATTAAATGTAATTTATGTTTAGACTCACATTGAGCGGGTATGGTTTTATATTTTTAGATTAAAATTTAACTTTAAAACAAAGGGTTATACTAAGTTTATTAGGTTTCAACGACTTATATAGGGTCATTTAAAATCAATGTGTTACATGAAATTAAAAATACCTAATTTCTAATATTATATTTTTATTATTTATACGGTTTTCCATAACACTCTAATAATTAATGTGTTTTTAATATAAAAAACAGACAATAGACCCGCTCAATGTAAGTTTAGAATAATAAAAAATATTACTTTTTATCAATAGATTATGCTGTTAACATTACAATAAATCAGCACCCATTGATGAGGGTAGAATCCATTTATGCTTACTTTTTAAAAGAGGAACAAATTAACCTTGCAGCGGCAAGAGAAACAATACACCTAAATTCTTTTTTACTGTATCATTAGTAGCCCTCATAATTTGATCTGCTGCATTTTAATGAAGATAGGTTCTCATACACTCAAAAACAATCTTATCCTGGCCCCCATGGCAGGTATCACTGACCGCCCTTTTAGAAATTTATGCAAACAGTTTGGTGCAGGACTTGCCGTATCAGAAATGGTGGCCTCCAATCCCGCTCTGCGCAAACATAAACGTACCTTATTAAAAGCGAACCATACAGGTGAAACTGGTATACGTGCTATACAGATTCTGGGGACCAACCCTGAGCAAATGGCAGCAGCCGCACAATTCAATGAACAGCGTGGCGCACAAATTATTGATATTAATATGGGCTGCCCCGCCAAAAAAGTCTGTTCTGTCGCCGCAGGTTCAGCTTTATTACGCAATGAAAATCTGGTAAAAAATATTCTTGATTCGGTCGTTAATGCTGTCAATATTCCTGTGAGCTTAAAAATTCGTACTGGCTGGGATAAACAGAGTCGTAATGCCGTAAAAATTGCTCAAATTGCCGAACAATCTGGCATTGCCGCCTTAACAGTACACGGACGCACACGCGCTTGTGCTTTTAAAGGTAAAGCAGAATACGATACTATTAAACAGGTAAAACAGGCAGTCACTATTCCGGTGATTGCTAATGGTGATATTGATTCCGTCACTAAAGCACAGTATGTTTTAGCCTATACGGGTGCTGATGCTATTATGATCGGACGTGCAGCACAAGGACGACCCTGGTTTTTCCAGGAAATTTTACATTTTTTACAAACAGGTGAACAGTTGATTCAGGCTGACATGACTAAAATAAAAGACACTTTACTACAGCATCTGCAAGAATTGTATCTGTTTTATGGTGCTTTGAATGGTGTTAGAATAGCACGTAAACATATAGGCTGGTACTTCGATCATTTAGGCTCTTTACCCCCTCTGATTAAAAGCAAAATTTATCAGACCGACTCACCTGAAATACAGCTATCTCTTGTTAACGCTGCATTTACCCTTTTCGACAAAACCATACCATTGACTCTTGCACACAGCATCCCAGTATTAACCAAATGAACATAGTCAAGACTTCTCCCCCAGCCCCCCTCTCTGTACAGGTAAAAACAGCTGTTAATCATTATTTATCCCAACTGGATGGTATTGATGCAACGGGCTTACATGCGATGGTACTGGCTGAAGTTGAAAAACCCTTATTTGAAGCGACCCTGCAACACTCAGGCTATAACCAGACCAAGGCCGCACAAATTTTAGGCATTAGCCGTAGCACACTACGTAAAAAGTTAGAGTTATACAACTTAACCTAAGGGAGATGGAAACAAATAATCATCCAATATTGCGAGTCTTTTTGTCCGTCTTCTGCGTTGTAGCAACAGTTACGTAGCCAGCTATGCGCCTGTTACTACGCCTTGAATACGAACAAAAATCCTGCCCAATATTGGACGATTATTTATTTCCAGCTCCCTAAGGAATGTAACAATATAACTTGCATATTTTGACTTGTCTTTTGGTAATCGTCCAGTCCCCCTCCTTGGAATGGGAATTGAATAAGTTGTGCAATGATGACGCAGTATTTTTGTTTGCCTTCAAGGCGCGGTAACAGGCGCATAGCTAGCGACGTAACTGTTTCCGCAACGCAGAAGGCGAACAAAAAGACAAGTCAGAATGCACACGTTATTTGATTCCCATTCCTTGGTAAGAAGGGGACTGAACGATTACCAACATTTCCATTCCTAAACAGAATTAAATATTAGACTTAAGAGATTTTCATGAAGAAAAAAGTTAACCGCGCTTTAGTCAGCGTCTCCAATAAAACCGGCATTGTGGATTTTTGTCGTGAATTAGACCAGCTAGGCATAGCACTATTATCAACGGGTGGTACAGCTAAATTATTAGCCGACAATAACATTAAAGTTACCGAAGTGTCAGATTACACAGGTTTCCCTGAAATGATGGATGGCCGGGTAAAAACCTTGCACCCTAAGATTCATGGTGGCATCTTAGGCCGTCGTGGCACAGATGATGCGGTCATGGCAGCAAATGACATAGATGCTATTGATATGGTCATCGTCAATCTCTACCCTTTTGAAGAAACCATTGCTAAACCCGATTGCGATTTGGCAACCGCTATCGAAAACATAGATATAGGCGGGCCTAGCATGATACGGGGCGCAGCAAAAAATCATAATGATGTTGCTATTGTCGTTGATCCTGACGATTACGCTACAGTATTAACAGAACTGCTAGCTAATGAAAACCAGCTCACTCAGCAAACACGCTTTCATCTGGCACTGAAAAGTTTTGCCCATACAGCTAGCTATGACACGGCTATTGCACAGTATTTAGCTAAAATAAATCAACAAGCATTTCCAGCAATACTTAACTTACAATTTAGCAAAATTCAGAGTATGCGTTATGGTGAAAATCCGCACCAGAACGCTGCTTTCTATCAAGAAAAATCGCCTGCTTCGGGTACCATTTCCGCTGCAAAACAATTACAGGGGAAAGAACTTTCCTATAATAATATCGCCGATACTGATGCCGCATTAGAGTGTGTCAAATCCTTTGCAGAAAAACCCAGCTGCGTGATTGTCAAACATGCTAATCCTTGCGGTGTTGCTCAGGCTGATACTATTCTTGAAGCTTACGATTTAGCCTATGCCACCGACCCAACCTCTTCTTTTGGAGGCATTATTGCCTTTAACCGAGAACTGGATGATTTAACAGCGACTGAAATTATTGCTCGCCAGTTTGTTGAGGTCATTATTGCACCGACTATTAGCATCGCAGCGCAAACAATACTCGCAGCAAAGAAAAATATACGCGTGCTTGAGTGCGGGCAGTGGCAGAGTAATAACAGCCCCTGTCTGGACTTCAAACGCGTGTCGGGTGGCTTGTTAGTACAAGACAAAGATTATGGCATGATTAACGCGGCGGACACCAAAGTCGTTAGTCAACGTACTCCGACAGAGCAGGAATTAACCGACTTATTATTTGCCTGGAAAGTCGCTAAATTTGTCAAGTCAAATGCGATTGTCTACTGTAAAGAAGGCCGTACTATAGGCGTAGGCGCAGGACAGATGAGCCGTGTTTACTCAGCTAAAATTGCGGGAATCAAAGCAGCTGATGAAGGCCTAACAGTACCAGGATCAGTGATGGCTTCCGATGCTTTTTTCCCCTTTAGAGACGGGCTTGATGCGGCAGCAGAAGCGGGTATCACTGCGGTTATTCAGCCGGGTGGCTCGATGCGCGATGCAGAAGTCATTGCAGCAGCAGATGAGCATAATATTGCCATGGTATTTACCGGAATGCGGCATTTTAGGCATTAGACTATAACGCAAATGCACTAGGGAGCTGGAAATAAATAATCGTCCAATATTGGGCAGGATTTTTGTTCGTAT
>CAZLLL010000369.1:0-4124 GCA_964560255.1 uncultured Methylomonas sp. | reverse complement strand
AGGCGAACAAAAAGACAAGTCAGAATGCACAAGTTATTTGATTCCCATTCCTGAGCAACTGTAGGTGTGAATTACTTTACATGGTACGAATAAATTCGAATCTACAACCTTTTGTTAAAAGTTGCTCAAGTTATTTCATGCACATTTTTTATACTATTCAATCCCTTGAATAGACTTAAATATGGAGCTGGTGATGGGAATCGAACCCGCGACCTGCTGATTACAAATCAGCTGCTCTACCGATTGAGCTACACCAGCCAAAGTTAGTTAAAAATTTTGTTAGGGAATTTTGTTTAGTAAGTAATTTACCTTGGTTAATTAGGTTTGATAATATAAGGATAATACTAAATGATAAAAATTACAACTGTTAGTACGAAAGGTGGTGTAGGAAAAACAACGTTAACTGCGAATTTGGGCGGATTACTGGCTGACGTTGGCTACCGCGTTTTATTAATAGACGCAGACCCTCAGCCCACACTTTCTAGTTATTACACCCTAAGCGAGAAAGCAGAAAAAGGACTCACTCACTTTCTAATTCATTCAGATAGCCGTACCTGCATCTCTCATACTAATATCGAAAACCTTGATATCATCATATCAGACGACCCTGACGGAAAACTGCGCGACTGGATTCGGGATACCCCTGATGGTCGAGTTAGATTACGGCATATACTCACTCAGCTGGATAATCAATACGACTTTGTTCTTCTGGATACCCAGGGAGCAGTAGGCCCACTTCAGGACGCGGCAGTCACCGCAGCAGATTTCATGCTCTCCCCGATTCCACCGGAAATTTTATCAGCGAAGGAGTTTGTCAGAGGCACAGTCAAAATGATTGAGCGTTTACAGCCAATGGCCCGCATGGGGGCACCAATAGGCCCTTTACGCGGTATTATTTATCGTCAGGACAGAACCGTAGATGCCAGAATAATTGCTAATGAACTACGTGCTTCAGCCTTTACGCCTAGCAAGGGCGCAATAACCATCTTGGATACCGTTATTCCAAGTTCTGTTATTTATCGCGAAGCGGCCACTCAAAAAATACCCGTTCATCGTATTGAGCAAAAAAACAAAAGCAAAAACACAAGGACAGCGAAGGAAACCATGATAGAACTGGCTCGCGAATTAATTCCTAACCTTCCAGACATTACATAATAAGGAGCTTCTCATGGGATCAAAAAGAGCCACAAGCGAAGAAGTTAAGGGCATGTTAGTAGAGGGACATTTTGGAGAAAATAATAGTGACCCCCTACCTTTATCAGACCCTATTAGCATCACCCAGATGATTTTAAAACTCGCAGAAATCAAGGAGTATGATAAAAACCCGAGAAAAGAAAAAAACCCGCTTTATGAGGAGATAAAGGCATCCATTCGCAATAATAGACGGCTTAATAATAACGTTAACGTCACTCGGCGACCCGGCGATAAGCTGTATATGATTGATTCTGGAGGAAACACGCGACTAAAAATACTGAACGACCTATATAAGGAAACAGGGGATGAAAAATTCAATCAGGTTCATTGCCTGTTTGTTCCCTGGGTCTCCGAATCCAGCATCCTGACAGCGCATCTAATCGAGAATGAAATGCGCGGAGATGTGCTTTTAATAGATAAAGCCTATGCAATCAAATCACTTCAAGAGGAGCTGGAACTCGAATTAGATCAGGAATTATCAAGAAATGAATTCTCCAAATTGGCAACAAGTCGAGGCTATAAGATATCAAGACGCCATATCACTCGATTCTATTATGCAATAGAACTCGACACCATGATCCCTAACCTGTTACGCAGTGGATTAGGGAGCAGTAAAATAGATCAAATTAAAAAGCTGCATCAGGCTTATCTTTCTTTCTGCAAAGATAAAACAGATCAATTCGATTTACTCTTCATTGAGGTCATGTCTGAAAATGATCATGAAGACTTCAATATTAAAGAGCTGCGAACAGATATTGATGAAAAGCTTGAAGCTATCACTGGAATTCAAAATAACCATATTTACCTAGAAATTCAATCAATCATGGTTGATTCCAAAACAGATCAACCTGAGCTTCCGACAGAACAATTTATTGATAATGAAGATACATTTATCAATAACACTGAAGAACATCTTCAGATCACACAACCTTCCTCACGCATTGACCAGCAAAACCCACAGGATCATGCGGCAGCTCAAAAAAATACAAACCCTGCGCTAGGTCAGACTACAGCAATAGATAGTCAGCAGTCCACCTCCACGGAATCCAATGCTTCCACTAAAGAGCAACATCAAACAAATAAGACTGAAAGAGCAACCAATCATCAAACATTTAGCTTGGCAGATTTACGCTCTAAAAACTTCAAGCTGGCCAGTCTAATAGCAAAAGAAGGTTTTATTGATGAAGTTGTCTATCCAGTAGATGTTGGATTTGGCTTTCTTATTAAAAAACCCAACGAACCTTTCATATTTAATAATAAAGATAGCGCAAAAACAATTCTGCGATATTTTACCTGGTGGTTTTTAATCGGTCTCTCTGAACAGTATGCTGATCCACAGCATTTAAAAGCCTGGGAAGGTAGCGAACTAATGAGTCTTTTAACAAGCGATAAATCTAAAGAGTACCTTGGCGTTTCGCCTCATCTAAAGGATGTAATGTGTTTATTTGTTCACCGCAAAACTGATGGCTTAAGCGAGCAATGTTTAACTTATTTTTTTAGCATACTTGAAAATATCAGAGTCATAAAAGATTCTTATGAAGATCTAATGCTCTGGAATTTGGTACTGGGTGAAAATTAATTGATACATAATTAACTGAATGATGAATTTTTAAATTAAGGAGAATAAAAATGAGCTGTGACGCTGATTATGCATTTTATACCTTGTTATATGTTTCAAGACTCGTATCCGAAGGTGATTATGAAACGCCTTACAAAATGGGAATAAGCAACGAGCAAATGGTAAAGATTAGTGATTTAAGTACTCAGGATATCCATATTTTATCTGATTTGACTCAAGCAAAGTTTTTATCTGTCACATTTGACAATCAAGCACTGGATAAAGCCTTAAAAATAATTAAAGTCAAAAAACAGCATCAAATAAAAATTTATGAATTACTGAGAGAAGGCGCTTCATATCCAGTGATGAAATATCTGTATGGTCTAACGACATCAGATATGGCTAACTGCAAGAAGTTTTTGAATCTACCGAAAGGGGAAGGAAGGCCCTTATCTCCCTCAGAGTTAGAACAGACTGTGCTATGGGACTATATAACGCCAAAAGACCTAATACAAACAGATGAACTAGCTGATAAATTGCTATATGCATCCAGAGAAACGCATATAAAGATCAATGCGATTTGGGTCTTACTCAACCAATGGGAAAAAGAGATACCCGCCTCCCATAACATATCTGACAAGAAGCATTAGGGGTAGATAAAATGACCAACATTATTTCTGACAATATTAAGTTATTATCGCAACGAATATCCAACGAACTCGATAGAATTAACAAATATCCACAAAACGAAACTGTTCAAACAGATTCGCTGATATATATTGGCAACTGGCAGGATTCTATTCCCAGATTAATATGGTTTGACAAAGACCTTGATTCAAGAGAGGTCAGGTCTTGGGGAATCATCCGTACACAGGCAGTGCATGGGTCAGCGGTGATGTTGAGCCTAAATAAGCTCTTAGCGGAAAAACTGGGTTATTCGAATGCAACCATATCTAAAATTATTTATGTCCTCAGGATCACGAGATGGATATCCCTCTGTTCAAAAGTAAGAACAGAGGATGGGCGTTTTAAAGGAAATATTTATGCAATTCATGATGCACCGATCTCAATATCAGACTCTATCTATCTGGATGAAGAATATTTAGAATTTATAAAAAAGCAACTATCACATAACAACAAAAGAATCAATAAACTTTCGAATTTAATTTGGAACCAGATTGATCTCTCCGTAAAAGATAATATGGAGTTTTTACATTACAGCAATATTAGCGGATCATTTAGTAGATCATTTGGGCTAGTGCTTGACGAAAAGCAGCGGCACAAGAAAAACCCAGATCAAGCTATCCATGTTTATAATTTAAACGTGGATGAAAATGACCAAAATGACCATGTTTATAATTTAAACGTGGAT
>CAZLLL010000368.1:0-4160 GCA_964560255.1 uncultured Methylomonas sp. | reverse complement strand
ACGTAACTGTTTCCGCAACGCAGAAGGCGAACAAAAAGACAAGTCAGAAGGCACACGTTATTTGATTCCCATTCCCTAGTACCTCACCCTCTCAATAAGCGATATTTTAAATCTAAGTAAGTACTTGTTTTAAAGTAATTAAATATTTATTATTGGTTACTTAAGAGGTGTGGTACTAGTGATTCAAACTGTCCCGTCTTAGTGCGTAGCCTTGATAATTACCAGTATTTTTAATTAATATATGAACAATACCTTCGCCAAAATGAAAAAATCCCTATTTTTATGAATTTTACAATCTATAAATTATTGATTTATATAAACAGAAGAGGGCTGTCTTGGGGGAAGCGTTTACCTCCCTCCTAACCCCTCCTTGCCAAGGAGGGCGACTGAACGGTTACGTCTTGGCTCAGATTAAATCATGAGTGTTTTTCATTGAACGATAAACCAGTCCAGAAACTTGTCTTATGATTTTTCCGCTATTTTTTCGCCATTGGTGAAAGTTTTTTTTTCTTTTAGGACTTTCGATTATTCCAATCATCGTATATGCATAGGTTTTTCCATTTTTACCTTGAGCCTTGATGATAGACATATTCCCACACAGCATACTCGTTGTTCCCGTTTTATCAATAATTCTTGTTTCCGCAGGAATGGAAGGAACACCCTGGAAAACATAATCTCTATTTCTTATCCCCATAACTTTAATAAGTTCGTTCGAATAGGGAAGTTTTTTATTCCATAATGCATACAAAAAACGGCTATAGTCATGGGCAGATGCTTTGTTTCGGTAGGTTTGTCCATTTCTTCCCGCTTTTGTAGGAATGTATTCCACAATCCTTGTATCCAAAAATATATGACCATAATATCGCTTTATTATCTTTTGAACCCCTCTTGGTCCACCACAATGTTTCATCATCCAGTTTGTCGCCTTATTATCACTGACAACAATCATTCTGTGTAGTTTTTTCCTGCTCCTTAGCCCATAAGAAACTTTCCCCAGAGAAACTTTTTTAAAAAAAGCCAATGCCACAATTGGCTTAACCATACTGGCACATTGGCGAGAAATATTTTCATTTATGCTAACAAGTTTTTTACCTGTAGAAAAGTCATAGACAGACCATGAGGTCTTGTCGGTTCTATCTATCAACCCTGATTTTCTTAGATTGAAAACAGTTTCATTCACCTGGCTTTCTAATGACTGTTTTTTTTTACTGTAGCCTATTTTAGGAATTAATAAGCCCAAAGAGCTAAATAATAAAAATTGCCTTCTGTTCATAGTCGCTTTTAATACCAAAATAAATGGGTCTTTCCTGCTCTTAGGAATGGGAATCAAATAACGTGTGCATTCTGACTTGTCTTTTTGTTCGCCTTCTGCGTTGCGGAAACAGTTACGTCGCTAGCTATGCGCCTGTTACCGCGCCTTGAAGGCAAACAAAAATACTGCGTCATAATTGCACAACTTATTCAATTCCCATTCCTTAATATAATTGTTAATTAAAGTGAAACGAGAGCAGAACCCACGTTAATTTCTTTTGCCCTCAAAAATAGAAAATAACCATGGATTGCACTATTACTTTACTCTAAAATTGTGGTAACCGTTCGGTATACTCTCAATTTATGGGGTCTTATAGAAAATTGTAGCATACAGTACATGATTTAAAAGTTCATTTGATATTTATCAATGGGGTCAGAGTAATTTATTTTTCATAAAGAAGAAATATCAACTACTCTGGCTCCATTGATAACTGATAACTACTCAGGTTTTTGATCGCGTTGTAATAAATTTTGCACCGCATTGAGTGGTGCTAGCCCCTCATAGAGTACGCGATAAGTTTGTTCGGTAATGGGCATGTCAATGGCGTATTTTTTCGCTAGCCGATAAGTTTCTCTAGCCGCACAAATCCCTTCAACCTCCTGGCCTATTTCCTGAATAACTTTTTCTCGCTTTTTACCCTGACCTAAGGCAATGCCAAAGCGACGATTTCGCGATTGATCATCAGTACAGGTAAGAATAACATCGCCTAAACCGGCCAAGCCCATCAGTGTTTCCTGCTGTCCACCCAAAGCATTATTAAGCCGGATTATTTCAGCTATACCACGGGTGATCAGTGCGGCTCTGGTATTTGCACCAAAACCTATGCCATCAGCAATTCCAGCTGCGATAGCAAGTACATTTTTAACTGCGCCACCTACTTGTACACTGATAATATCAGTGCTTGTATAGGTACGAAAGCATGGGCTATGCATCAGTTGAGCAAGCTCATCAGCAAAAGCTTGCTGGTTTGCAGCAATGGTGACTGCTGATGGTTTGCCAGCAGCAACCTCACGCGCAAACGAAGGGCCGGATAAAACTGCTGCAGGTGTTTGTGCAGTAAAAACGCTGGCAACAGTCTGATGCAGTAATTCCCCCTGTTCCGGATTAAAGCCTTTGGTTGCCCAGGCAATTTTTACATCTCTGCCAACAAATGGCTTTATTTTGACCAGTGTTTCTTTAAATGCATGACTAGGTACCGAGATTAAAAGTACCTTGCTAAATTGAGCCACCGTTTTAATATCATGGGTTACCTGTAATGAATCAGGAAAAGCAAAACCAGCGAGATAGCGCTTATTTTCTCTATCTTCGGCCAGGCGTACAACATGTTGTGGAAGGTGACCCCATAACAAGGTCTGGTTTCCATTTTTCGCTGATTGCATGGCCAAAGCAGTGCCCCAGGAACCAGCACCCATAAAGCTGATTTTACTGGTCATGACAGAACTTAGTTTAATGACTCAGAGCTGGGAGCCTGTTGCTGAGCTTGCTGTACATGTTGCGAGTATAAAGCATCAAAGTTGACAGGTGCGAGTAGCAATTGTGGAAAACCACCTTTAGAAACCAGGTCTGAAATCACTTCACGTACATACGGAAATAGAATATTAGGACAAAAGCTACCAACCATAGGCCCCATTTCCTCATCAGAAAAGCCCGTAAGAGAAAAGATGCCTGCTTGAGTTGCCTCAACCAGATAGGCCGTTGTTTCCCCCGTCTTAACCGTTACAGTCACAGTCAGTGAAATATTAAACATGGAGTCATCCATGGGTGTTGCATTGGTGCTTAAATTAAAATCTACTGCAGGTTCCCATTTTTCTGTAAACACCTTGGGAGTCGCAGGAGACTCAAAAGAGATATCTTTAGTATAAATTTTTTGAATCGAGAATTGTTTTCCTTGTACTTCTTTTTCTTCAGCCATTTTTTTATAGAGTCTTGGTTTAAATAGAATTATTGATATTTTAGTCGTTAACTTTATTAACAATGATAATTGTTAAGTGATACTTTCATAGAAATAAATACCCTTCTGGGCTGCCCAGCTAAAAGGCATAGGTTGCGTTGCAGATGAGGGGCGTCCTTCGACAAAGCTTCTACTCAAAGTATTATAGTTACTTTTTGTTGGTAACAACGGGTAATTTATTATCTTCCCAGGACTGCATGCCTCCCGTCATTAAAAATATATTTTCAAAGCCTTGTTTCATTAAATTTGTACAGGCAGTCGCAGAACGCATACCCGTGTGGCAGACAACGATAACATCATCTTTTTTATAAAGCTCAATTTTTTTGATTTGACTTTCCAGGCTAGCAAGAGGGATATGTATCGCATCGGTAATATGTCCCTTATTAAACTCACTCCCTTCACGGACATCGACGATAATAGGGTTGCCGGTATTTAATTTGGTCACAGTGAGCATAGGTGAGATGGTTTTATACTTACGCATGCTTGATTCGACTAAGTCTTGAATTAAAAAATAGATGACAGCTAAAAATGCAACCACTAGCATCCAGTGATTAGTAGCGAATTCGATATATTGATCTATCATGGGTCTTTGTTAAAGTTTAAAATTAGATTGCATGCAAAAGTCGAGTCACGAGATTGGGGATTCTTTTGACTTTCGAATCAGCGACATGTAAAAAGTCACTATTATACCTGTTCGCCTAAGGCCAAGGATAGGCGAAAATTAGCTGGCTCTGAATCTTAATGCAATATGTGCTGCCTTTAAGAATAGAGTTGTTCTTGTGAATTAATAAAAAAAACTTATTTAAAATTAATTGATTAAAATAATGTATTTGTTAGGAGCCTAGGGAGCTGGAAACAAATAATCATCCAATATTGCGAGTCTTTTTGTCCGTCTTC
>CAZLLL010000367.1:0-4165 GCA_964560255.1 uncultured Methylomonas sp. | reverse complement strand
GGTTGTTTTACCGCAGTTAGGGTTTCCTACGACGGCAATTGTACAATCAACTTGCATTGAGTTTCTCAATACTTAAAATATCGGCTTCATCTTTACGTAAAGTTAAAGAAAAACCTCTTAAAGTAATTTCTACAGGATCCCCTAACGGTGCGAAACGCACAATAGAGAACTCTGTACCCGGCGTTAAACCCATGGCCAGTAAACGCTTTCTATATGCCCTCCCCTGCTTACTGAAGCCTGTTACCCGTCCCGAATCACCAATAGATAAGCTTTTTAAACCGTTTAATATCACAATAACCCTCACCTTTTAATCAACTCACTCAAAATATTACATTTTATAGACTCTTCATACGCTCTTTCGAGTAGTCTAAAATAGGATAAATCATCGCTATTAAGCACCTAGTTCAACACCTATTTAAATCTCAGCGCGTATTTATGGAATATGACAATATATAACTTACCCATCTTCTTTGCTGCGAAAACAGTTACTTAGGAGCGTGCACGAAATAAGTTGGGCAACTGGCGCAGTATTTTTATTCGTATTCAAGGCGTATAGCCAGTTACGTCACCATTTATACAACGCTGAAGACGGATAAAAAGACAAGCAAGTTGCCCAACTTATTTCGTGCACGCTCCTTAGGCAACTTGCAACAAAAAAACCACCCATATTGCGGGCTACCTTAGCTCTATTAGAGCCAAGTTTATATGCCTCAAAGACGAACAAAAATCATGCGTCAAATGCACACGACAACATTCTGATTCCCATGTTATCCGCATTTTAAGAATAAATATTCATCTAATTACTAATCATTCTCATTACATAACTTAAATATAACATACTGATGCACAAAAAACTCTTATTAACTTAACCTAAATTCAATTTAATGATAAGAGCCAAATTTTCGAGACTCATTACAATACCTAAAGGCTGTTCAAGAACACAATACATCTTAATTCAATTACTTAGAATGATAATGAAAAATTATTATTTTAGAACCGTCTTTCACCATACCTAGGATAAAAATAATTATTTAATATTTTTCATAGCATTCAACTGGTTAATGATTTAGATGAAAGTAAGATTTCTAAAAACACAGTGGTGGAATAATAAATTCCGTTAGGGCAACTAAATATAGAGATTATTATTTCTTAGCTGAGCGCCCATAACCATATTGAATGTTAAAATTATATTTAATTCCTGAACAAGCGCCTAGATCTGTTCTTTATTTTCAAGAATAAAACAATTCCAATTAATCGTCACAGAATTTAACCAATATCGGGAATAAAAAACTTTCTGATTCTAACGGTTTCTGTTGATAGATGTTTTTGCATAGTAATATATTTAAATCATTGTGTTACAGGTTTTTATCTATTCTTCAAAAGGCTAAAAACCATAATTAAGCTATTCATTGCAGACAACCAAGACTTAATTTTTCAAAGATTAACGCCCTTAAGGTAAATATATCAAATACTTACACCATCAACAGAATCCGTTATAATCAGAAAACTTTAAGTTTTTCCATTTCTGCAATAACATTAGGTAACTCGCAACAAATACCCCACCCATCTTGCGGGTCTTTTTGTCTGTCTTCGACGTGATAGAAATAGTTACGTAGCCTGCTATGCGTCTATTTCTATACCTTGAAGACAAACAAAAATTCTGCGCAATATGAGTAGGTTATTTATTGCGAGTTACCTTAAAGCTATTGCACTCCTGAAAAATGAAGCCCATATAATGGCTTTGCAGGCTTATGGATACAAACAAATAACAAGTTAATTTTTTTCCAGAGTAAAGCACCGAAATAGCAACAGAGTAAGGAACGTGCACGAAATAACTTGGGCAACTGACTGGTCTTTTTGTCCGTCTTCGGTGTTGCACAAACAGTTACGTAGCTCGCTAGAGCTAAGTTTGTACGCCTTGAATACGAACAAAAATTCTGCGTTAGTTACTCAACTTATTTCGTGCTCACTCCTAAGTTACATAAAACGACAACAACGCAGTAATTGACTAAGGGAGCTGGAAATAAATAATCGTCCAGTATTGGGCAGGATTTTTGTTCGTATTCAAGGCGTAGTAACCGGCGCATAGCAAGCTACGTAACGGTTACTACAACGCAGAAGACGGACAAAAAGACCAGCAATATTGGATGATTATTTGTTTCCATCTCCCTAAAGTCGGTATCAAGAAATTTGTTATCGTAGTTGTGCGAAGGACGGCCAGGAACTGATAAGTTTACTTTGAATAATTAATTTCTAAATAAATTATAGGGCGATTATACTCAGATTAGCCCTATGATTTGCTGCACACCCTGACACATACGCATCACATTGCTGTTGATTGCCAAAATTAATTAGTAATTATAAATCATCAACATACGATCATTTATCTTATTATACATCCCCTGCCCCGATAATAGTTTTGACACGAAACAATCAACCGTGATTAAATTAACGCGTCTTTTATGAGTACCTTACTCAATGACATACACAAGGCTGATAATAAAAATTAGGTATGCCTTAATTTAAAAAAATAATAACGAGGAAAGTTAAATGGCTGAAGAAAAAGATAATACAACGAAGATTGTTGGTGGTCTCATATTAATGTCTATTGTTTTAGTTCTTGTTCTTAAAGGTAGAGAAACTGAGCATTTAGAGCAAAATACAGCATCAACTGAATCTACTCAAGCAGTATTTGAAGCTGCAAATGCAAAAAGATTAGCAACTCAAAATATTTTTGTTGAATAAACCTTTTCAATTCAAATAGTAGACTGTGCAATAACTACCTTAACTCGCTACGGTTAAGGTAGTTAACATAAAACCAAATAAACATAGTTAAAGGTATCTTGGAGACTTCTAGCTTCTCCCTTCCCTACTCTTGTATTTCTTCGGTGCAAGCTCTCTGGCTAAACTCTGATTGATATCCAATAGAGCAAATAATCTTTTCAGTGTCATCTGATTAATTTCTTCATCTGAACCATAGCGCAAAGCAAATAATTTATTTTGCATACCTTGCCGATAAGTTGCTTTAATTTTAGCAATGCTCTGCCTGATAGTTTCTCTAACCTGTTGTAGCTGCATTTCTTCTTTATTGCCGTTCAGCAAAGATTTATTCTGCAAGATACCCTGATCATTACGATTCTCTACTGATTTTCGCATCGCCGTTAAACGCTTACTCTTACCTAAGCTAATAACGGATTCTGTACTGCGCACACTCACTTGTTGTTGTTTTTCTCTCATAATCTCTTGATGACAACTTTATATTTTTAAAGTTTATTTTTTAAACCCATTTGCCTGCCACTTTCTCAAAGCATTAACATACAGCTCACCTTCAATAGAGCGCACTCTTGCACCCAAACTAGCGACTGTATCATCGACTAAAACAGGCACTTTTTTTTGTAATAAAATAGGGCCTGCATCATAGACTGCGTTTATCACCTGTACAGATGCCCCACTCTCATTACCTCCCTGCTCCAATACGGCGGCATGCACAAAATCTCCATACATTTTATGCCCCCCATATTTGGGTAATAACGATGGGTGAATATTTAAGATTTTATGACTAAATTCAGCCAGAGTTTGTGGGCCAATTTTTTTCATATACCCTGATAATACGACAACATCGGTACCTGCAACACATAAGGCATTTTTTATTGCCTGATCCTCATGGCCAGTATGTGTTGTTGCACTGATATGCAAGACATCAATTGCATTTTCTAAACACCAGGGGTAGATGGTTGATGTCTTATTATTGGTAATTAATATACCTATTTCAAAGCCCGGCAAAGTGCCTATTTTTATGGCTGAAATAATATGCTGTGCAGAACTGCCACCATGCGAGGCTAAAAAGCTTATTTTCATCAAGAACTCATCTTTAGTTATTGTTGTTATTCAGTGTAGAGCGGACTTTAACTTTAGTCTGCTACTCGGCTTTAATGGAACACTTGAGAATATAGGAATGTGAGTTTTATAACTTGCGAATTTGACTTGTCTTTTTGTCCGTTTTCTTTTTGATCGAAATAGTTTGGTAGCTTGCTATGGAACGTGTCTGCCAATAGAAGAAAACACAAATCCTGTGCAATATCGCATTTATTGCAAGTTATCTAAGGGAGATGGAAACAAATAATTATCCAATATTGCGAGTCTTTTTGTCCGTCTTCTGCGTTGT